>DATMCA010001063.1:0-3341 GCA_035559015.1 Umezawaea sp.
CTGGACACCCGCATCGGCCTGGAGGACACCCTCCACCTACCCGACGGCACCCCCGCCCCGGACAACGCCACCCTGATCACCCTCGCCCACCGCACCCTCCGCCACAACGGCCCGCGCTAGCCGGAGCGGCCCCGCTGGGCAAGGACGACCCAGGCCGCGCGGCACCCCTGAGAGGCCAAGTTGCCCGGAGCGGCGACCCACCCGGCCGGGGCCGCCCGCTGAAGCGGGAACGTCCTCGGCCAGGCCGGGCTGTCTCGCACGGTCCGACCGTTCTGCCCGGCCGGAGCCGCCCGCCACACCGGCCCCAGCGAAGCGGCGACGTCCCCCGCTAAGCCGGACCGATCGGCTCCTGAAGCTCGGTGGCCCACAGGGCCCGGTCCTCCGGCAGCTCCAGGTACAGCTCGCGCGACGGTCCCAGCGTGCGGTACCCGTTGTCGTCGATCCACCTCGCCAGGGCCTGGACGTCGGGCATCACGTCGTCCATCGAACCGCGGTGCAGCAGCGTCGCGACCTGCTCGTACGCGGGCAGGTCCACGACGTCGAAGCCCGTCCCGACCACCGACGCGCCGACCTCGATCCCCGCGTGCACCTCGACCCCGTCCGGCAGGTGCGCGTAGTACGCCAGTCCGCACCCGGACGGTGTGACGCCGGCGGCCTCCAGCCTGCGCATCAGCTCCTCGTACAGCGGCCCGATGACCGGGGTGATGTGCTCCGGGTCGAAACTGTCCGCGACCCCGCTCAACTCGGCCACCCGCACGGCCGGAACGCTCTTCACGACGACGTCCTCGGAAGGCATGAGGCCCTCCCTCTCGATCGTTCGGAGCCTCGCCTCGACGCCGACCAGCCTCGCCGTGTCGGCGGCGATGGCCGCCGACAGCTCGGCCTGCCGCAACCGCAGCATCCCGCGCAGCGACTCGACGCCCACCTTCTCGTCCAGGATCTCCCCGACCTGCCCGAGCGTGAACCCCAAGTCCTTCAACGCGATGACGCGGTTGAGCCGGGCGAGCTGCGTGCCCTCGTACGACCGGTACCCGGTGAACGGGTCGACGTGCGCGGGCCGGAGCAGGCCGATCTCGTCGTAGTGGCGGAGCATGCGCACCGACACACGACCGTGCTTGGCGAAGTCCCCGATGCTGAACATGACGCCTCCGAGCCAACGGCCTCACACGGTGTCAGGGTCAACCCCCTCAGTCCGGCAGCACGACCGCCACGATCCCGGCGAGGTGGGCGAGCCGGGCGACCTCGGCGGCGCGGAACATCGGCCCGCCGGGGCGGCCGACGAGCAGCACGCGGTCCGGCTTGCCCAACGGCGTGGCGGCCAGCTCGGTGCCCAGCTCCTGCCACGTCTCGGGCACCCAGTCCTCCTCGCCGTCCAGCACGGTCGCGCGCTGGAGCGGGAACCACGGCGGGTTGGTCATCCGGGTCTCCGGGGCCGCCGAGCTGGCGGTGATCCGGTGGACGCCCTTGGCGTCGTGGCCGAGCACGACGGCCCAGCCCGCGCGGATGATCTTCGGGACGCCCTCGGTGAAGACGGCGAGGCCCTTGGCGGGTTCCTCGGCCACCTCCTCCACGAGCTCCAGCTCGCGGTGGGTGTCCAGCACGCCCGCGTACGGGCGCACCGCGTCGACCTCGACACCCTCGATGGACTCGGCCGCGGTGATGAGCACGTCGGGGAGGCGTCCGGAGGGCAGTTCGACCACGAGGTCGTCGATCGCCACACCGCCGCCGCGTTCCACCACGTCCACGCTGAGGATGTCTGCCCCGATCTCGCCGAGCGCCGAAGCGACCGCGCCGAGCGTGCCGGGACGGTCCGGGAGTTGAACCCGGATCAGGAAGGACACGGTGAACGCCTCCATGCTCATGCGCGGGAGAAGATCACCCGAGCGGTTCGGTGAGCGGTACGCGCCACGTGCCGTTACCGCCGACCGGTGATTCTCGCAGACGAACTATCGCTTTCCGACTCTCCTCCGACAGTTGCGCTCCGGTAAAATCGTGGACCGCTCGTTCCGCCGCCCCCGGTAACCCGGTCGGAGCCGGTGCTGACCTCGCCATAGACTCGTGTAGTCCAAAAATCCGACTACCGACCCACGGGGGTTGACGAGGTGCCCAGCATCTCCCGCGACGAGGTCGCGCACCTGGCCAAGCTGGCCAGGCTGGCCGTCACCGACGACGAGCTCGACCTGTTCGCCGGTCAGCTCGACGTCATCCTGCAGTCGGTGTCCGCGGTGGGCGACATCGCCACCGCCGACATCCCGCCGACGTCGCACGCCGTTCCGCTGACCAACGTGTTCCGCGAGGACGTGGTGCGCCCGAGCCTCGGCCAGGCCAAGACGCTCGCGGGCGCCCCCGCCGCCGAGGACGGCCGCTTCCGCGTGCCCCGAATCTTGGGTGAGGAAGCATGAGCCTGATCCGCAGCACGGCCGCCGAGCTGGCCGGCAAGATCCACAGCGGCGAGGTCTCCGCGGTCGAGGTCGCCCAGGCGCACCTCGACCGCATCTCCTCGGTCGACAAGGGGATCAACGCGTTCCTGCACGTCGACACCGAGGGCGCTCTCGCCGCCGCGAAGAAGGTCGACGACGACGTCGCCGCCGGTCGTCCGGTGGCGTCGCCGCTGGCGGGCGTGCCGCTGGCGCTCAAGGACGTGCTGGTCGCCGAGGGCATGCCGACCACGTGCGGCTCGAAGATCCTCGAGGGCTGGCACTCACCGTACGACGCGACGGTGACGCGCAAGCTCCGCGAAGCGGGCGTCGTCATCCTCGGCAAGACCAACATGGACGAGTTCGCGATGGGCTCCTCCACGGAGAACTCCGCGTACGGCCCGACCCACAACCCGTGGGACCTCGACCGCATCCCCGGCGGCTCCGGCGGCGGTTCCTCCGCCGCGCTGGCCGCCTTCGAGGCCCCGCTGGCCATCGGCACGGACACCGGCGGCTCCATCCGCCAGCCCGGCGCCGTGACCGGCACGGTCGGCGTGAAGCCGACCTACGGCTCGGTGTCCCGTTACGGTCTGGTTGCGTTCTCGTCCTCGCTCGACCAGGCCGGGCCGTGCGCCCGCACCGTCCTCGACGCGGCGCTGCTGCACGAGGTCATCGCGGGCTACGACGACCGGGACTCCACGTCCATCAACGCCCCGGTGCCGCCGGTCGTGGCCGCCGCCCGCGAAGGCGCGTCCGGCGACCTGTCCGGCGTCCGCGTCGGCGTCGTCACGCAGTTCAGCGGCGAGGGCTACCAGCCCGGTGTGCTGGCGTCGTTCGAGGCGGCCGTCGAGCAGCTCCGGCAGCTCGGTGCGGAGATCGTCCAGGTCTCCTGCCCCAGCTTCGACTACGCGCTGCCCGCGTACT
>DATMCA010001064.1:0-3035 GCA_035559015.1 Umezawaea sp.
CTGTGGCTCAGCGCTTACGCCGCGCTCGGGATGGGCGACGCGGCGCGCGCGCTCGACGAGACCGGCAGAGCCGTGGACCTCGCCCGACAACTGGGCGGCCACGACGAGATCGCGTTGACCTTGTCCACCAGGGCGTTCGTCCTGGGCATGTTCGCGGGCGACGCCGTCGCGGCCGAAGCCTGCTACCTGGAGGCCATCGAGCACTTCGAGCGTTCGAGCACGGTGAACGGCTATCTGATCCTCACCCACGCGGGGCGCGCGATGGTCGCCGGACTGGCCGGCGACCACGAGCGCGCGGCCGAATCGGCGCGCACGGCCATCCGATTAGCGGAAGCCCAGGGCGAGCTGTGCCACCGGTCCTACGGTCTCTACGGCCTCGCGCTCGCGGACTGGAGTATGGGCAACTGGAGCGAGGCGGCCGACCGCGCGTTGGACAGCCTGCGCCTCAAGCATCGCTTCAACGACGTGCACGGACTCGCGCACACCCTGGAGCTGCTCGCGTGGATCGCCTCGTCGGCGGGCGATGCCGGACGTGCCGCCCGCCTGCTGGGCGTGGCATCCCGAGTCTGGTCCTGGACCGGCAGCAAACCCCTGCTGGGCTCGGAAACCTGGCTCCAACCTCACCAGGCTTGCGAAAGCGCCGCCCGCGCCGACCTGGGTGAACGAGCCTTCCAAGCCGCGTGGGACGAGGGAGTCGCGCACAGCACCACCCTCTCGCACGCCATCACCTACGTACTGGGCGAGCAACAGGCGCCCGCCACGTCCCCGGTGTTGACCACCCGCGAATCGCAGGTGGCCGAACTGGTGACCGAGGGCGCCACCAACAAGGCCATCGCGGCCCGCCTGATGATCACCCCTCGCACGGTCAGCGCCCACATGGAGAACATCCTCGGCAAGCTCGGCCTCAGCTCACGCTCGCAGATCGCCATGTGGGTGACCCAGCGCAAAACCGTCTGACCGACGGGCCGCCTCAGTCGACGGCGTGGCCGCGGCCGGCCCGCAGGACCTCGTCGGAGAGTTCGGGTTCGACGTGGCGCACGGCGCGGGCGATCGTCAGCGCGCCGACCATTTCGCTGAGCAGGCGCACGGCCTTGCGACGGGCCTCCTCCGGGTCCAGCTCGTGGCCCTCCTCCTCGGCCTCGCGCAGGAACTGGGCGGCGAACCCGGTGAGATAACCCTCGACCCCTTCGGCGTACGCGCTCTGCACGGCTTCACTGTGCCGTGCGGCGTCCGTGGCCAAGGAGACGGAAGGGCAGCCGCCGTCCGGGTCGTCGCGGTGTTCGGTGGACAGGTAGCCGACCACGACCCGCTTCAACGGGGAGTCGCCCTGGTCCGGACCGTCCTCGATCGTCCGGGCCAGGCTCCCGAGCGAGGCGGCGAACGAAGCCCCGTACACCTCCACGACCAGGTCGTTCTTGGAGGCGAAGTGGTTGTAGAAGCCGCCGTGGGTGAGTCCGGCCTCCTTCATCAGTTCGGCGATGCCGACCGCGTCGACGCCCTGCGCGCGGAACATGCGACCCGCCGCATCGAGGATGTTCTGCCGGTTGCGGGCCTTGTCCTCCTTGGTGATCCGCGGCATGTCCGTCCTCTCGCGTCGCTCCCGACTTGACCTTTTCGATGACGCCTCTCATCATAACAGGGCATCCAATGATGCCCATCATCAATAACTCGGGAGAACGGGAGCGTCATGCGCGCCATCGCCCACGACCGGCACGGCGAAGCCAGGCAGGTACTACGCCTGAGCGAGCAACCGCCCCTGCCGCGCCCGCGGCCGGGCAGGTGCGGGTGCGGGTGCTGACCCGGCCCGTCCACCCCGGCGACCTGGCGGGAGTCCAGGGCTTTCCCGGTGCGCCGCGACAGCCGTTCGCCGCGCCGCGGACTCCCGGCCTTGAAGGAATGGGCCTCGTCGAGACCGTCGGCGAGGGCGTGCGGGATCTGCGGCCCGGTCAGCGGGTCGCGTTCTTCCCGGTGCCGGGCGCGTGGAGCGAACTCCTCACGGCACCGGCCGACCTGGTGGTGCCGGTACCCGACGGCCTCGGCGACGAGACCGCGGCCCTGATGCTGGTCAACCCGCTCACCCTGCTCACCTTGCTGAGGGCGGTCGAGGACGCCCGGCCGGGTCCGGTGGTGCAGACGGCCGCCGGCTCGTCGGTGGGAAAACTGGTCAGCGCCGCGGCGGTCGAGCACGACATCCCGCTGGTCAACCTGGTGCGCAGTGCCGCGGGAGCACAGATCCTGCGGCAGCGCTTCCCCGGACTGCCGACCGTCTCGACGGCCGACGCGGACTGGCACGCCCGGGTCCGGGACGCGACCGGCGGCCAGGGTGCCCAGGTCGTTCTGGACGCGGTGGGCGGATCACTGACCGGTGAACTGGTCGGGCTGCTCGCCGACGGCGGCACGCTGATCACCTACGGACAGCTCGGTTCCGGCAGCACGCCGCTGGAGTCGCTCGCGCTGACACCGCGGGCGCTGACCGTGCGGGGCGTGTCCGTCGGCCAGTGGACGACCCGCACGCCCGAGGAACGGGCCGAGGACGTCGCCTTCGCCGCCCGCCTGGCCGTGACCGCCCCGGAACTCTTCGAGGTCGCGGCCGGCTACGACCTCGCCGACTTCGCGAAGGCACTCGACCACGTCCACCGCCCCGGCAGGAGCGGAACCGTCCTGCTCACCAGCCCCGCACCCTGAACCCCGCGAAGGACACCGCCGTGAAGATCGGAACCCTCGGCTCCGGAACCGTCGCCCGGGCCATCGCCCGTCATGCCGTGGCCCACGGCCACCAGGTCGTGCTGAGCAACAGCCGCGGCCCCGCCTCCCTGGCCGGGCTCGCCGACGAACTCGGACCGCTCGCCAGTGCGGGCACCCCGGAGGAGGCCGCCGCGGCGGAACTCGTGCTCCTCGCGGTCGGCTGGCCGCAGATCCCGGACGCGACAGCCGGCCTGCCGCACTTCGGCGGACGCATCGTCATCGACGCCACCAACCAGTTCTCCTCCCTGTCCCCGCACCCGGAGATCGCCGACCTGGGTGAGCTGACCGGC
>DATMCA010001065.1:0-3064 GCA_035559015.1 Umezawaea sp.
CAAGGTGTTGCTGACCAAGTACCCGATCTGCCCGAACGGCGCGGCGGTCAAGCGGATCCACGACTTCCCCGGCTGCTGGGACGGCAAGAACACCGACAGCGCCAACCACCGCGACCACGTCGCGTTCGCCGACGCCAACGGCAAGTGCCAGAACGGTTTCAAGGCGATCCCGCAGCTGCGCATCACCCTGACCTACGACATCCCGGCCGACGTGCAGAAGAACGCGCAGTACAAGGTCGACTCGTTCCCCGCGGAGAAGCACGACCCGCAGACCGACCACGACGACTTCGCCAACGTCATGTCCGACCAGATCATGAAGCGGCTGGTCGACTGCGTCAACACCGGCAAGACCTGCAAGGAGTGACCTCGGGGGCCACCGTCGCGCGCGGGCGGCGGTGGCCCCGACCGTGGTCTCAGCGGTCCGATGTGGACACGATGGCCATCGTGGCGCCGTGCGGGGACACGACGGCGCTGATCGGGCCATTCGGCGGCGACCACGCCGGCCGGCAAGATCATGGTGACCACCTAGCGCGGGACGACGCGCTCCATGCACACCAGCCGATCCCGCTCGTCCCACGACTCGGTGGCGGTGAACCCGAACCGCTCGTACAGGGCGATGGCGCCGGTCCGCCACTTCCACACCGACAACCGCACGGTGCCCGCACCGCTGTCCGCCGCCCGCGCGAGCGCGGCGTCGAGCAGCCCGGAGGCGATGCCCAGGCCACGGAACGCGGGGTCCGTCCACAGCCTCTTGACCTCCGCCTGCCCCGCGGTGGGAGTGGTCACCACCAGACAGCCCACGGCGGTGCCCCCGCTCAGGGCGACCAGCACCACGTCGTCGGCGAACGCGGTGCGCGGGTCGGAGACCTCCGCCCGGTACCGGTGCGGCAACCCGTCCACGTCCATCACGGTCTCGCCCTTCTCCGCCTCCGTCCGCAGGTGGTAGGCCGCCAACAGCCCGGCCAACCCCTCGTCGGAGGACGGGGACCCGTCGGGCCAGCGGACGACCACGACCTCGCGCTGATCAGTCATGGCGCCGGCCTCACACCCGGTACCGCACGGGACACAACGGGCGGACCAGCGCTGGGCGGGTTCACGATCGGCTCGCAGGTCTTCGCGATGATGGGCGACCCGCCACGACAATCCCCCGACTACCACGTCCGCGGCCCCACCCAGCCCGTCCGCACCCTCACCCACGACTACGTTCTGCGCACGATCCTCGAAAAGGCGCCGTCCAATCCCTCAGTGTCGTCCACACCCGGTCAGGCGGTGAGCTGCCTGACCATTTCGGCGGAGTCGTGCAGGTTCGTCATCTTCACGAAACGACCGTCGCCGACGGTGTAGATGGCGTACTCGACGATCTCGAACGACTTCCCGGAAGGTGCCACGCCGAGCCACTCCTCGACCGGGGTTCCGGTGTTGGTCGCCCGCACGGCGATGCGGTCGCGGTCGATCAGCAGTTCCTCGAGTTCCCAGTGGATGTCGGGGACGGCGTCGACGATCCCCTTCAGGACCGCGACGACGTCGTCGCGTTCGACGGGGACGCCGTCATACAGCAGCTGGTCGTTGATGAACTCGTCCATGCCGTCGAGCTCGTGGTTGTTGAGCGCCTCGCCGTAGCGCAGGTACCAGCTGCGCAGATCGCGGTCGGTCATGGAACTGCCCTTCACTCGACACTTCGGCACCGATCGGTGCCGAAGTGTCACGCTACTTGTGCACCGATCGGTGCACAAGTAGCGTGCGCGGCGTGATGAGCGACGCGCGCCCAGGGCGGCCACGGGCCTTCGACGCCGACGCGGCACTGGAGAAGGCGATGCTGGTCTTCTGGGGACAGGGATACGAGGGAGCCGGCCTGACGGACCTGACCGAGGCCATGGGCATCTCCCGCAAGAGCCTGTACGCGGCCTACGGCAACAAGGAGGACCTCTTCCGGAAGGTGTTGCGGGCCTACGAGGAAGGTCCCGCCTCGTACGTCGTCCAAGCGCTTCGGGCGCCCACCGCTCGCGAGGTCGCCGCGGTCTTCCTCGCCAGCTCCGCTCGTTCCAGCACCCTGCCCGGATGCCCAGCCGGGTGCCTGGGCGTGCAGGGCGCCCTGGCCGTCGGCGAGAACGGGAGGGTCGCGCACGACACCCTGGCCGAGTGGCGAGCGGGGGGCCAGGAACTGCTGCGCGAACGGTTCCAACGGGCCGTCGACGAGGGCGACCTGCCGGCCGACGCCAGTCCCGACCTGATCGCTCGCTACGTGATGACCTTCGCGAACGGAATCGCCGTGCAGGCCGCGGGCGGCGCGTCCGGTGAGGACCTCCGACGAGTCGCCCACGCCGCTCTGCGGAACTGGCCGCCGGCCTGAGATCAGAGCCGCTCGGAGTTGATCGGCCATCGACGAGACCGTTGCGCGTTGAGGCGCCGCTCGACCACGAGCAATACGCCAACATCATCGGATCTGCTCCTTGTTGTCGTGGGCTACGGCGATGACGTCGCGGCCGGCGAGTACTACGGCGACGTCGACAGCCGTCACCGCTGCTCACCGGGTGCCGTCACCCGTTGCGCCGACCACGAGTGATCCGGTGGTGTTTCGGGTACCCGAGGCCGGTCGGTCACCGACCTCGATGGACGCGGTACCCCTCCGCCTCAGGGTTGACACTAGGAGCACGACGATGGCCGAATCCGATCTCAAGGCACGCCCCTGGTTCGCCATCAACGCCGACACGCCGGCCGTGCGACCCCCGTCGACGACTCCGCCCCCGGCAGCGTTGCAGGTGCCCGAGAACGCCGCCTACCGGCCCGCGCCGGGCGCGAGGAGCAGCGTGCTGGTGGCCATGTCGGTGACCTCCTACCACGACGTGGCCGTTGTCAGGCACCGACTGCAACAGGTGCTGCACGGGTATGACCGGGACGTGGTGCAGGACGTGGAACTGGTGGCCACCGAACTGCTGTCGAACGCCTTGGAGCACGCGCGGCCCCCGTGCGGGGTGACCGTCACCAGTCATGTGCCCCGGGACACCACGGGGTGGTCGCGTCTGGGCGAGGTGGTGATCGAGGTCTTGGACGGCTCGTGCGAGCT
>DATMCA010001066.1:0-6104 GCA_035559015.1 Umezawaea sp.
GCGCTCGCCGCCATCGCCTTGGTGCTGCTGGGGATCCCCCTGCTGCTGCCGTGGCTGGTCGAGCGGTCGGTCGAACGGCTGCGGGGCGGCGCGCCGTCGTGGCAGCTCGCCGTGCGCAGGCTCCAGATGGACAGCGGGTCGGCCGCCAGGCTGGTCGGTGGCGTCGCGGTGGTGCTCGCGGGCGGCATCGCGCTCCAGACCCTCATGATCGGCCAGGAGGAGGAAGTGCTGAACCGCGAGTACGTGGGCCAGGACCGGACCCGGCTGTTGCTGTACCTGGAAGGCGAGTCGAGGCAGCGCGGCGAGGAACTCGCCGACCGCCTCCACGGCGTCCAGGGCATCACGTCGGCGGCGTTCCAGCGGTGGTTCGCGGTGCGGAAGCCCGCCGAGGAGACCTTCCAGGTGCTCGTCGGGTCGTGCGAGGTGCTGGGCCAGACCGCGCGGATCGACCACTGCGAGGACGGCGACGGGTTCCAGGTCGTGGACGCGCCGATCGGGGGCCGCCCGGTGCCCGGTGACCGGGTCGACCTCGTCGACGAAGCGGGGAAGGAGCGCGTGGTGGGCGAGTGGACCGTTCCGGCCCTCACCACGGTCGCGTCGAAGGACCGCGATCAGCAGTTCTCCGCCATCCTCCTCACCCCCGGCGCGGTGCGGGGGCTGGACGTGGTCTACCGGTCGTTCGTGCTCGACGTGCGCGTGGACCCGGCCTCGCCGGACGTGGCGGAACGGGCCCGCGCCGTGCTCGGGCCCATCGGGCGGCAGGCGACCCTCTGGCAGATCCCCGAGCCCGACGTGGAGGGGCCCGTGGCCGAGTACCGGACCCTGCGGCGGCTGTTCCTCGGGGGAACGCTGATCGTGGTGGCGCTCGCGGGGGCGAGCCTGCTCGTCCTGGCGCTGGAACAGATCCGCACGCGGCGGCGGCCGCTGGCGGTGCTCGCGGCCGGAGGGGTGCCGCGCAGCACGTTGGTGAGGTCGTTGCTGTGGCAGAACGCGGTGCCGCTGGCGATGGCGGTGCTGGTGGCCGTGGTGGTCGGCTCCGGGACGGGGCTGCTCTTCCAGCGGGCCACGCACACGCCGCTGACGCTCGACCTGACCGGGATCGGGGTGTTGATCGCGACGGTCGTGGGGATGGTGCTGCTCGTGACCCTGTGCACGCTGCCCGCGGTGCGGAGGGCTACCGGGGCGACGGGGTTGCGCGCGGAATGAGCTGGATCCGCCGCGGGGGCGGTTTGTCGGCCAGGCGGTCCTGCACCAGGGCGTGGCGGAACTGGTAGCAGGCGCCCGCCTGGCGCAGGACGCCGAGCTTGCGGGCGTCGTCGAGGAACACCACCAGTTCCCACGGCAGGTTCATCCGCGCGGCCAGCCAGACGCGCGCCACGGTGAACCACCACCAGCGCAGGTGCAGCACGGACAGCGCGAAACCCAGCAGCAGACCGGACGACAGGCCCAGGCCGATCATGCCGGTCTGGTTCACGCCGAACACCATGGCCGCCGCGGCGCCGAAGACCACGCCCAGCACCAGGGATCCGGTCCACACGGCGAGGCGGTCGCGGGACATGGTCCACTGCGGGCTCGACGGGTGGGTCAGCTCGGCGGAACTGGCGGTGGCGAACCGCAGCGCGGTCGCCACCGCCAGCCCGAGGCCGACGACCAGTCCCGCCGACAGCCCGTACAGGGCGCCGAAGGCGAGTCCGGTCGCGGTGCCGATGGTGCCGCTCGTCACGACCAGGCTGCGCCACACCCCGAGGCGGGGTTTCGCCGTCCGGGCACGGAAGGTCTTGCTGGACGCGGTCAGCGCGGCGACCGCGACCACGGCCCCGGCGATGAGCCCGGTGAGCGGCGCGATCTTGGCCGTGCCCGCGTACGCCATCAGCCAGCCGACGCCGAAACCGCCGATCGAGCCGACGGCGAGCGCGCCGAGCACCGAGAGCCACGCGTTGCCGACCGACCGCCGCAGGTCCCACCACCCCAGCTCGCGGACGCCCTGCTCGCGCATCTGCCGCGCCAGGAAACCCAGCCACCGGCGGGCCTGGTCGCGGGGCCACGCCTGGCTCGCGTGCGCCTGGTACGCCGTGTCGATGTTGCCGAAGACCCGCTCCACCAGGCTGTCCACCAGGTGGTCCTCGATCGCCTTGTGGTCCGCGAACCTCGTCCGGTCCAGCAGTTCGGACGGCTCGCCGATGCCCGTGCCGTAGACGGTGCTCGCGAGCCACACCATCAGCGGCACCGACAGCACCTCGGCCAGGTGGCCCTCCGGTTCGGCCCGCAGGTGCAGGAAGATCGGCTCCCACCCCGCCGCCGCCACCGGGTCGGCGCCCGCGCGCAGGTAGGCCGCGACGTCCTCCCGGTCCAACGGGTGCAGCTCCACGACGTCCGCCCCCGGCACCGCGCCGACCCGCGACACGGTGTCCACGAACTCGTCGATCCGGCTGGTGATCACCAGCGGCGACTTCACCGGGAACGCCCGGTTGATCCGCTCCATCGCGTCGGCGCGGCGGGCACGGGGGATCTCGTCGAGGCCGTCCAGGATCGGGAACACCCGTCGTTGCTCGACGAGCAGGTCCGCGGCGTAACTGCCGTACAGCTCGGTGTTGCGCAGCGCGGGGTGGTCCTCGTAGAGCCTGCGGGTCATCCACGTCCGCACGTCCTCGACGGTCGGGTCCCACGTCGACAGCGGCAGCAGCACCGGCACGGCGCCGTCGAGGTAGCGGTCCAGCAGCCCGATCGTGAGCAGCATCGCGACGGTGCTCTTGCCGCTGCCGGGCTCGCCGATCACCACGATCCGGTGGTGCGGCTGGCGTTCGAACGCGCCGACCACGCCGTCGCTGTGCCCGGACGGTGCGTCGGGCCGGTCGCTGACGTCCAGTTCGGTGGCCGTCCAGTGCAGGTCCAGCAGGTCGCCGCGCTCGGTCAACTTGCGCGCCGTGCACTCCTCGGCCCACTGGAGGTGCAGCGCCGTCGCCAGCGCTTTCGCTGCGGCGTCGAGGTTCTGCTCGGTCGCGAGGCCCGCGGCGCGACGGCGGTGCAGCCAGGGGTCGAGCACGGCGAGGAAGACCAGGAACGCGACCGCCAGCCCGCCCAGCCAGAGGTGCGGGTCCACGCCCGCCCCGGTGGCGAACAGACCGACCAGTGCGAGCAGCGCGGTGGCAGCGCACCCCGTGAGGACAGCCCGTTGGCGAAGTCTGGACACCAAGGCATCATGACTCACCGGTCACGCCAGGTGTCGACACGGGCACGCCGGTGTCAACTGTGTCGTCCCTGCGTACGCTCGTCGTGTGATCTGTCCCAAGTGCCAGGACCTGATGCGGACCATCAACCGGGGAGGCGTCCACATCGAGCAGTGCGAGCGCTGCCGGGGTGTCTTCCTCGACGGCGGCGAGCTGGAGCAGATCGTGGCCGCCGAACGGGAGCACTACGCCGACGCCCCGCCGCCCGCCCACATCCCGCTGCCGCTGCCGCACGAGAACCCTGATCCCACAGCGGTTCCACCGCCCGCTCCGCAGCACGCGCCGCCCGCGCACTCGACCCAGCCCGCTGGCGTGCCGCCGCCGTACCAGCCGCCGCCCGGCACGCCGCCGCCCGGCTACCCCGCTCCGGGGTACGGGTACCAGCAGCCGGGCTACTACCCGCCGCCGCGCAGGCGCAGCTTCCTGGAGGAGCTGCTCGACTAGCGGGCGTGGTGCCGGAACCGGACCTCTCGGCTACACCGGCCAGTCCAGCCTGCCCAGGTGGAACCGCTGACCGTCCTGGTCGACGGTGAACCCGAAGCTCTCGCGGCGCGGCCTGCCCAGGGCCAGCCACTGCCGGTAGCCGTCCTCGGCGAGCCGCCACAGCCTGCGCGGACCGCCCTGCTCGACGCGCGCGGAACCGGTGCGCAGCCGGGCCCATGAGCCGTCGGGGTGCGCGAGGTGGACGCGGTGGCGGTCCCCGTGGCCCACCACGACGTCCGGGAGCACGAGCCCGGCGAAGAACTCGAACGGGCTGCCGGGGTCGACCACCAGGTCCGGGTCGAGCGCTGTTCGGCCGTGCTCGTCGGCCGGAGCCGCACGGGCGACCGCCAGCAGGTCGGAGGCCCAGCCCTGGGCGTGCGCCCGCAGCGGCATGAACCGGCCGTCCTCCACCAGGACCTGCCCGTGGCCGCCGCCGTCGCCGTCCGACACCAACCGCACCAGGCCCGCGCCGATCGACCGGTTGAGCGTCGTCACGACGAGGCCGCCGGGCCTGGTCTGGGTGAGCCACGCGGTCGGGATCCGCGACACCGCGCAGGTGCAGAGCACCCGGTCGTACGGCGCCCGTTCGGGGTGGCCCTGCTCACCGTCGCCCGCGACGCAGGTCGGCCGGAAGCCCGCCGCCGCCAGGTGGTCTTGGGCCCTGGCGAGCACGCCGGGGTCGACGTCGACGGTGGTCACGCGGTCGTCACCGAGCGCGTGGCAGAGGAGGGCGGCGTTGTAGCCGGTGCCCGCGCCGATCTCCAGGACGTCGTGGCCGGCCTCGACCCCGAGGGCCTCCAGCATGATCGCCATGATCGTCGGCATGCTCGACGAGCAGGTGGGTACCCCGTGGACGGCACCGTCGCCGAGTGCTCGCCGCCACGCGTCGTCGTCGCCGTCCAGCTGCGTCACGCAGACGCGGTCGCGGTAGACGAGCGGGAGCCAGTCCGGGTCGTTCGCGTCCACCGGGCCCCACCGCCCGTCGGTCAGCTGGCGGAAGAACCGGGGCAGGAACGCGTGCCGGTCCACCTCGCGGAACGCCCGCAGCCAGCGCGGATCGCGCGCCGCGCCGCTGGCGAGCAGGTCGTCGGCGAGTCGTGCCCGCAACGCTGCGGGGTCGTTCACGGTCTCGTGCATGTGGGCTCCCACCTCGACTTTACCGGGTGTGGTGGAGGCCACGGGGGTTTTGCTAGCAGCGTGCTTGCAACTGCTAGCACTCGCGCGTAACGTCGTTGTCGAGCCGGACGGAAGGAGACCCGGGACGTGGACAAGTCCATCGACAAGGCGGTCGCCGACCTCGGCCGGGACATCGGCGACTACATCAAGCAGCAGCGCAGCAACGCGAAGATCTCGTTGCGAGAGCTGTCGAAGCTCGCCGGTGTCTCCAACCCGTACCTCAGCCAGATCGAGCGGGGCCTGCGCAAGCCGAGCGCGGAGATCCTGCAGCAGATCGCCAAGGGGCTGCGGATCTCCGCCGAGGCGCTCTACGTCGAGGCCGGGATCCTGCAGCAGCGAGAAGGCGGCGCGTTGGCCGACGCGATCGCCGTCGCACCAGAGCTCACCGAGCGGCAGAAGCAGGTGCTGCTCGACGTTTACGAATCTTTCCGGCGGGAGAACGCCGCCAAGCAATCGAAGTCCGATGTGGACGGTAGTCAACCCGAGGAGTGATCTCCATGCCGAACCTTCCCACCCAAGAAGAGCTGCGCAAGGCCGGCGAGCAGGCCGCTGCCGCCGCGCGCACCCCGCTGCTCGCCGCGCTCGGCGCCGGTGACCTGGCCACCAAGGCCGTCATCGAGGCCCTGAACAAGGCCAAGCACTCGATCGACGAGCGCACCGTGGCCGCGAAGTCCGCGGTCGACGAGCTGCCCGGCGAGGTCGCCGGTCTCCGCGAGAAGCTGGAGCCCGCCGAGCTGCGCAAGCTGGTCGACGCCTACACGCAGTCCGCGCTGCACCTCTACTCCTACCTGGCCGAGCAGGGCGAGGCGACGCTGGAGAAGCTGCGCGCCCAGCCGCAGGTCAAGAAGGCCGTCGACCAGGTCGAGGAGGTCGTGGAGGCCGCGCAGAAGCGCGCCGAGTCCGCCGCCGCCGACGCCCGCGAACTCGCGGACGACGTCCTGGGCAAGGTCACCCGCCGCACCCGCTCGGTCGGCGAGAAGGCCGCGGTCGCCATCGACGACGCCAGCGAGGCGCTCGCCGAGACGGTCGAGGAGGTCGGCGGCGACGTGGCCCACGAGGTCCGCAGCACCACCCGCAAGGCCGCGAACCGCACCGCCCCGCGCAAGCCGGCGGCCGTCGCGACCAAGCCGTCGACCACGGCTCCCCGCACCACCGCGCGGAAGTCGACGACCGGCACCACCAAGTGAGCTAGTCCCGAGCACCACCGGAACGGGGCGT
>DATMCA010001067.1:0-3162 GCA_035559015.1 Umezawaea sp.
GCGCCCCGCGTTCGTCAACGAGACGTCCCACGGGTGTCCAACCCTCGGACTGCCTTGACTTCCGCTCGCCGCGGGCGTTTACGATCGGGTGCGGCGTTGAGGGACGCGGCACCCGTTTCCCGTGCTGTCCCTCGCCCTCCGGAGACCTTCTGTGAGCGTTTCCACCGATCTCGTGCCGCCCCCGACCGCTCGAACCGCTCCCGCCGCCGGGGTCGTGCCGCTGCGCCGCCCCGGCCGCTGGATCTCCGCCCTCGTCGTCCTGGTGATGCTCGCCGCCGCCGTGCGGTCGGTGGTCACCAACGAGGCCTTCCAGTGGGGGGTGGTCGGCGAGTACTTCACCGCCGAGGTGGTGCTGCGCGGCCTCGGCCTCACGCTGTGGCTGACCGTCCTGACGCTGGTCCTGGGCTTCGCGCTCGGCACCGTCCTCGCCGTCCTGCGGCTGTCCGGGAACCCGGTGCTCGTCGGGGTCGCCTGGGGGTACGTCTGGATCTTCCGGTCCGTGCCGATGCTGGTGCAGCTGCTGTTCTGGTTCAACATCGGCGCGCTGTACCCGACGCTGGCCTTCGGGATCCCGTTCGGACCGGACTTCGTGAGCGTCAGCTCCACCAACCTGATCGGTCCGCTGGCCGCCGTCATCATCGGCCTGACGCTGCACGAGGCCGCCTACGCCGCCGAGATCGTCCGCGGTGGCGTGATCTCGGTCGAACAGGGACAGGTCGAGGCGGCGTTGGCACTGGGCATGGGACGGGGGCGGATCCTCCGCAGGATCGTGCTGCCGCAGGCGATGCGGTCGATCATCCCGGCCGCTGGCAACTCGCTGATCGGCACGCTCAAGGGCACGTCGATCGTGAGCGTGCTGGCGGTGCAGGACCTGCTGTTCTCCGTCCAGCTGATCTACAACCGGAACTACCTGATCATCCCGCTGCTGCTCGTCGCGACCATCTGGTACGTCGCGGTGACGAGCGTGCTGAGCGCGGCCCAGTACTACGTCGAGCGGTACTACGCGCGGGGTGCGGTGCGGGCCCTGCCGCCCACGCCGTGGCAGAGGCTGAAGGGACGGCTGCGATGAGCGCCGCGACGGTCGTGAGGATCAGCGACCTGCACAAGAGCTACGGGGCCACGCCGGTGTTGCGCGGCGTGGACCTGGAGGTGCGGCAGGGCGAGGTCACCTGCGTGATCGGGCCGTCGGGGTCCGGCAAGAGCACGCTGCTGCGGTGCGTGAACCACCTGGAGAAGATCAACGCCGGGGAGGTCGAGGTCGACGGCGAGCTGATCGGCTACCGCCGCCACAAGGGTCGGTTGCACGAGCTGAAGGACCGGGCCATCACCAGGCAGCGGGCCTCGATCGGCATGGTCTTCCAGAACTTCAACCTGTTCCCGCACCTGACCGTGCTGGAGAACGTGATCGAGGCGCCGATCGGCGTGCGCGGCCTCTCGCGTGCCGCCGCCGTGGTGCTGGGCAAGGAACTCATCGCACGGGTTGGGCTCGCCGGCCGCGAGGAGTCCTACCCGCGGCAGCTGTCCGGCGGCCAGCAGCAGCGGATCGCCATCGCGCGGGCGTTGGCGATGGAGCCGAAGCTGATGCTGTTCGACGAGCCGACCAGCGCGCTGGACCCGGAACTGGTCGGCGAGGTGCTGGCCGTCATCGCCGACCTGGCGGAAGCGGGGATGACGATGGTCGTCGTCACCCACGAGATGGCCTTCGCCCGCCAGGTCGCGGACACCGTGGTGTTCCTGGACGAGGGGCGGGTGGTCGAGTCCGGGCCGCCCGCGGAGCTGCTGTCCGCTCCCCGGCACGCCCGCACCCGCGAGTTCCTGGCCAGGGTGCTGTGAGCGCGACACCGGTGGTCCTGGTGCTGGTCGGCGGCGGGCCCCGGGCGGCCGGGCTGGTCGAGCGCATCGCGGTGAACGCGCCGGAACTCTTCCCCGGTGCAGCGCTGGAGATCCACGTGGTGGACCCGCACCCGCCGGGCGCCGGACGCGTCTGGCGGTACGAGCAGTCCGAGCTGCTGCGGATGAACTCGATGGCGGTGGACGTCACGATGTTCACCGACGCGAGCGTGGTGTGCGACGGTCCGGTGCGGCCGGGACCGTCGCTCGCCGAGTGGGCGGTGCTCGTCCGGTCCGGCGAACTGTCCGATGTGGACCTACCAGGCGACGTGCGGGCCGAGCTGGACCGGCTGGAGCCCACGACGTTCCCCAGCAGGCGGTTGCAGAGCGCGTACCTCGGCTGGTTCTTCCACGACGCGGTGGCCGCGCTGCCGTCCGGGATCACCGTGCACCGGCACCGGTCGACCGTGCGGCGGATCACCGGGTCGCCGCACGGTCGGCAGCGGGTGTGGCTGGCCGACCGGACGTCACCGCTGGTGGCGGACGCGGTCGTGTTGACGTTGGGGCACCTGGACGTCGAGATCGAGTCCGAGGAGCAGCGGCTCGTCGACTACGCCTCCGCGAACGGCCTGGCCTACCTGCCGCCGGACTACTCCGCGGACAGCGACCTGTCCTCGGTCCAAGCGGGTTCGGACGTGGTGCTGCGCGGGTTCGGGCTGGCGTTCATCGACCTGATGGTGCTGCTCACCCAGGGGCGTGGCGGGCGGTTCGAGAAGTCCGCCGAGGGCCTGAGGTACGTGCCCTCCGGGCGTGAGCCCCGGATCCACGTCGGGTCGCGGCGCGGCGTGCCGTACCACTCGAAGACGGGGTACCGGCTGCAAGGGGATCCCCTGCCGCTGCCCAGGTTCTTCGACGGCGAGGTGGTCGACGCGCTGCTGGCCTCGCCGGTCGAGTTCGACTTCCGGGCGGACGTGTGGCCGCTGCTGGCCAAGGAGATCGCCTGGGGCTACTTCCACGAGCTGTTCACCGGGCACCCGGAGCGGGTTTCCCTGCCGTGGGCCGAGTTCGCCCCGGCGTACACCGCTCTGGACTGGTACAGCGCGGAGATGGCGGCGCTGGTCGAGTCGTCGGTGCCCCGGCCGGAGGACCGGATCGACTTCGAACGCCTGGACCGGCCGTTGGCGGGCCTGGAGTTCGCGACCGGCGAGGAGTTCCAGGAGCACCCGCGCGCCTACGTCGAGGCCGACGTGGCCCGGCGGTCCGACCCGGCCTTCAGCGCGGACCTGGGGGCGTTCATGGCGCTGCTGTCGGTCTACGGGCAGTTGCCGCGCG
>DATMCA010001068.1:0-7098 GCA_035559015.1 Umezawaea sp.
GAACCGGGCATCGAGGACGTGATCCGCCGGGTCTACTCCGGCGACCTCCTGCTGACCACCGACGCCGCGCTGTGAGGGGCTACCGGGCGCTGGCCAGGATCTCGGCGAAGAACGCGCTGACCTACCGGACGTCGTTCGCGCTCGGCCTGTTCGGGGTCGGCTTCCAGCTCGTGGCGCTGCTGGCGGTGTGGCGGGTGCTGCTGGAGGACGGGTCGGCGGTCAACGGCTTCACCTGGCCCCAGATGCGCGGCTACCTGCTGGTGGCGTTCGCCTCCGGCGCGCTGGTGGGGCTGCTGGCGGACTTCCGGATGTCGTTCCGGATCCACAGTGGACTCGTCGCGCTGGACCTGGTCAAACCCGTGCGGTACCAGGAGGCCCGGTTCGCCGAAGCCCTCGGCGCGGTGTGGATCGAGGCTCTGATCGTGCTCGGCGTCGTGGGCGTGACGGTGGCGGTGTCCGGCCCGCTGCCGCTGCCCGAGGGCGGTGAGCTGGCGCTGTTCGTCACGAGCATGGTGCTCCTGGTGCCGTTGAAGTTCCTCGTCGTGTACCTGGCGAGCCTGGCGTCGTTCTGGACGCAGAACTACATCGGCGTGCAGTGGGCGCGGGTGGCGATCGTGAACCTGTTCTCCGGGGCGCTGGTGCCGCTCGCGTACCTGCCGGGCTGGCTCGCGACGGCGGCGACGTGGTCGCCGTTCGCCGGGATGACCTCCACGCCGGGCCTGATCCTCATCGGACGGGTGGACGGGGCGCAGGCGGCGCTGCTGGTCGTCGCCCAGCTCGGGTGGGTCGTGCTGCTCTGGTACGGCGCGAAACTGCTGTGGCGCAGCGCGTTGCGGCGACTGACCGTGAACGGGGGCTGACCGTGCTGAGGGTGATCCGGCTCTACTTCCGGTTCCTGGGGCTGCACCTGCGGGCGCTGCTCGAATACCAGTCGGACTTCTGGGTGATGGCGATCGCGACCGTGCTGATGCAGGTCGTGAACCTGGTGTTCCTGTCGGCCGTCTTCGCGAAGGTCCCGGCGCTGAACGGCTGGTCGTTCTGGGCCGTGGTCGCGATGTTCGCCATGATGGCCATCGCCGAGGGCGTCGGCTCGTTCTTCTTCGAGGGCACGTGGCGGCTGTCGATCGCCATCAACGAGGGCGCGCTGGACTACGCGCTGGTCCGGCCGTACCCGGTGGTGCTCCAGGTGACCAGCATGGAGGTCGGCATCAACGGGCTGACCAACATCGTGACGGGCGGCGCCATGCTCGCCGTGGCGCTGTCGCGGGTGGACGTCGCCTGGTCGGCGCTGACGGTCCTGCTGGCCGTCCTGCTGCTCCTCGGCGCGGTGTTCATCAAGGTGGCGATCAACCTGGCCACGAACTCGATCTCGTTCTGGCTCTCCGGCCCGAGCCCGATGTTCGCCATGGCCGTCCACCAGGTCGGCGAACTCGCCCGCTTCCCGCTGAGCATCTACCCGTTGGCGCTCAAGGCGACGCTGGGGTTCGTGGTGCCGTTCGCCTTCATCAGCACGTTCCCGATCAGCTTCCTGATGGACGCGGGGTCGACCCCGTGGCTCGGTCTGCTGACCCCGCTCGTGGCCGTCTACTGCGTGGCGGTCGCGCTCGTGGTGTTCTCCCGCGGCCTGCGCCGCTACGAGAGCGCCGGCAACTAGTGGGTGACCGCTAGCTGACCGACCAGATCGCCCAGCCGCCTGCCGCGTTCTCCACCCGGACGACGTGGTCGTCGGTCGTGCGGGCGAGGACCTCGGTGGTGCCGGTGTGCGGGTCCTTCACCGGCGTCAGCGGTCCGGTGACCGTCCAGTCGCCGATGGTCGTCCACGCCGACCACTCCCCCGCGGAGTCGTCGGTGTGGATCAGCCTGCCGTCGGCACCGCGCGCGAACACCTCGGTCGTGCCGGTGTTCGGCTGGTGGACGGCCAGCGGGTCGCCCGCGAGCCGCCGGTCGCCGATGACCGACCACTCCGACCAGCCCTCGCCCGCGTTGCCGGCGTGCACGAGCCTGCCGTCGACACCTCGGGCGAACACCTCGGTGGACCGGGAGGCCGGCCGGTGGACGCCGCTCGGCGTGCCGGCCACGGGCAGGTGGCCGATCGGCGTCCACGGCGTCCAGCCCGCGTCGGTGGCGAAGGTGTGCAGCACCAGGCCGTCAGGGCCGCGGGAGAAGCCCTCGGGGACCCCTGGCAGGTAGCGCGGACCCGCGTGTTCCCACTTGCCGGGCAGCACGGGGGTCTGCTCGCCGAACGGGTGCGGCCCGCCTTCGAGGTCGATCGCCCGCGGAGGAGCGGAAGGGGTGGACGACTCCAGTTCGCCGCCGGGACCGACGTACCGCGGGGTGGTGGGTGCGGGGCCGCCGACGCTCACCCCGGTGTCGCTCCGCGGCGCGGTGGGGTCGGCGGTCGCGGGTGTGGCGAGGGCTACCAGGACGGTCATCCCCACCAGGGCCGAGCCGAGCTTGGCCACGTTCTCCACCTGTTCCCCCAAGGTCGGGTCCACCAGCGTGATCGACGCTAGGGACCGGACCTTGGAGGAATCTCAAAGCGAACTTCAAGCCAGCTTCGGCGCGACCTCCGCGGCCACCAGCTCGACGTGGTCCAGGTCCGCCAGGTCGAGGACCTGGAGGTAGACGCGGCTGACGCCGGTCCGTTCCCGCCACTCCGAGAGCCGCTGGACGACCTCGGCGGGCGTGCCGGCGACCCCGTTGGCGCGCAGCTCGTCGACCTCGCGGCCGATCTTCGCGGCGCGCTTCGCCACCTCGGCGTCGTCGCGGCCGACGCACAGGACCAGCGCGACCGAGCGGGTCAGCTCGGCGTCGTCCCGACCGATGTCGGCGCACGCGGCGGCGACGCGGTCGAACTGCCGGTTCGCCGTGTCGTAGTCCTGGAACGGCAGGTTGAACTCGCTCGCGAACCGGGCCGCCAGCGCGGGCGTGCGCTTGGCGCCGACACCGCCGATCAGCACGGGCACGGGTGACTGGACGGGCTTGGGCAGGGCGGGCGAGTCGGTGAGCCGGTAGTGCTCGCCCTCGAAGGAGTACGGGCCGTCGGCGGCCCAGAGGCCGGTGATGACCTCCAACTGCTCGGCGTACCGGTCGAAGCGCTCACCGACGGACGGGAACGGGATCCCGTACGCCTTGTGCTCGGCCTCGTACCAGCCCGCGCCGAAGCCGAACTCGACCCGGCCGCCGGACATCCGGTCCACCTGCGCGACGGTGATCGCGAGCGGGCCGGGGTGCCGGAACGTGGCGGCCGTCATCAGCGTGCCGAGCCGGATGCGGGACGTCTCGCGGGCCAGACCGGCCAACGTCGTCCACGCGTCGGTCGGGCCGGGCTGCCCGTCGGAGCCGCCCATCCTCAGGTAGTGGTCGGAGCGGAAGAACGCGTCGTAGCCCGCGTCCTCCGCGGTCCGCGCGACGCGCAGCAGGTCGTCGTAGCTGGCCCCTTGCTGGGGCTCGGTGAAGATCCGGAGTTCCACGACGTCAAAAGTAGTACGCCGAGCGAACTAGTGCCGCCGGGACCGGGAGCGTCCACGGGCCGGGACCGGTGCGGGCTCGCCGTCGCGGACCCGCAGGCCTTCGACCACGCGCACGATGGTCCGTTCGACCTCGGCGCTGGCCTTCTTCGGGTCCGACGCCGCGGCGATCGTGCTGGCGCCCGCCGACAGCGCCCCGAACAGCAGCCTGCTGGTGGTCTCGACCGGCACGTCCTCGATCTCGCCCGCGTCGACCAGCAACTCGATGGCGGTGCGCAGCAGGCCGTAGCTGAAGTGCTCCTCGGCCTCGCGCCAGCGCTCCCAGCCCATCACGACCGGGGCCTCGTGGATGACGATCCGCTGGTAGGACGGCTCCAGGCAGACGCGGACGTAGGCGCGCAGGCCCGCGACGGCGGTCTCCCACGGGTCGCCGGGCGCGGAGACGATCTCCGACAGGCGGCGCATGAACTTGTTCTCCACGGCGTCGAAGGCCGCTTCGAACAGGGCCTGCTTGCCGCTGAAGTGGTGGTAGAGCGCGCCCTTGGTGACCCTGGCGCGCTTGGTGACCTCGTCGAGCGACGTGCCCGCGTACCCGCGCTTGGTGAACAGCTCCACCGCGTTGTCCACGAGCGCCTGCCGCGTGGACTCCGAGTACTCGACCCGCCTCGACCCCATTGTCACCACGCTCACAACCGTACGACATACCGACGGTACGTACCGGTGGTATGTTCACCTCAACGGGCCATACCGGCGGTATGCGAAAAACCCCGAGTACGACCCGGTCACTCACGAGAGGAGGCGTGACGATGGGCTGGAACGACTTCTACCGACGGCGCGACGCCCTGGACGCCGTGCTGCGCCGCGACCCGGCGGGTCCGCTGGAGTTCGACCGCACCGTGTTCGGGACCGCGGACGAACTGCTGCTCGCCCTGCACCACCGCTGGCTCCAGCAGCTCACCGGCCGCTTGGGCGTCGCCCTGTCCGACGACGTCGACCGCGTCGCCGCCGTGCAGACGACCTGGCGCGTGCTAGCCGCCGAGCAGCCCGCGCTGCGCGGTGTGCTGGACGCCCACCTGCGCGACCCCGAGGCCGTCGAGCGCGAGCAGCGCCTGCTGGCGCTGACCTCCGGTCTCGCCGAGATGTCCGAGCCGGCCGCGGAGGTCTCCCGGATCGGCGCCGCGTTCCTGGCGCTGATCCGATCGGAGCCCGCCGTGCGAACGTCGCGGAACAGGCTGCTCAGCAGCGCCTGAACGACCTTGGTTAGGTGGACCCATGTGGACCGAAGCGGACATCCCCGACCAGACCGGCCGCACCGTGGTGATCACCGGCGCGAACTCCGGGCTGGGCCTGCGCTCGGCCGAGGTGCTGGCCGCCAAGGGCGCGCGCGTGCTGATGGCCTGCCGCTCCCCCGAACGCGGGGCCGACGCGCTGCGGCGGGTGCGGGCGAGCGGTGAGGCCGAACTCGTGGCGCTCGACCTGGCCGACCTGTCATCGGTGCGCGCGGCCGCCGCGGACATCCGCGAACGGACCGGCGACGCGGTCGACGTGCTGATGAACAACGCGGGCGTGATGGCCACGCCGCGCGGCTGGACCGTCGACCACTTCGAGACGCAGTTCGGCACCAACCACCTCGGGCACGCCGCCCTCACGTGGCTGCTGATGCCCGCGCTGCGCACCCGGCCGGGCGCGCGCGTCGTGACGCTGTCGAGCCTCGGCCACAAGATGGGCGGCTTCCAGGTCGCAGACCCGAACTACGAGGCCCGCGGCTACTCCGCGTGGCCCGCCTACGGCCAGTCGAAGCTCGCGAACCTGCTGTTCGCGAACGCCCTGGCCCGGCACCTGACGGCCGCGGGTCTCGACGTGACCTCCGTCGCAGCCCACCCCGGCCTGACCCGCACGAACCTCGGCGTGAACCACGCCAAGTCCCACGACAGCGCCCTGCTCGGCGGGATCATGAGGGTGTGGGACGCGGTGGGCACGCAGAGCGTCGAGAAGGGCGCGTTGCCGCAGCTCTACGCGGCGACGGCGCCCGGCGTCGGACAGAACGACTACTACGGCCCCGGCAGGCTGGGCGAGACCCGCGGGTACCCCCGCCCCGCCTCGCGGTCGAAGGCCGCGCGGGACGACGTGACGGCCGACCGGTTGTGGGACCTCACGGCCACGCTCACCGGCGTCAGGCCTGATCCGGCGTGACCCCGCACACGCGCGCGCAAAGCGTAGGGTGACCGCTGTGACTCTGGTACCAGAGGGTCGGAAGCTGCTGCGGCTTGAGGTGCGCAACAGCCAGACGCCGATCGAGAAGAAGCCGTCGTGGATCAAGACGAAGGCCAAGATGGGCCCCGAGTTCCGGGAGCTCAAGGGCCTCGTCAAACGCGAAGGGCTGCACACGGTCTGCGAAGAGGCGGGCTGCCCCAACATCTACGAGTGCTGGGAAGACCGCGAGGCCACCTTCCTGATCGGTGGCGAGCAGTGCACCCGCCGGTGCGACTTCTGCCAGATCGACACCGGCAAACCCGCCGACCTCGACCGCGACGAGCCCCGCCGGGTCGCCGAGTCGGTCCAGGCGATGGGCCTGCGCTACTCCACCGTGACGGGTGTCGCCCGTGACGACCTGGAGGACGGCGGCGCGTGGCTGTACGCGGAGACCGTGAACCAGATCCACGCCCTGAACCCCGGCACCGGCGTCGAGCTGCTGATCCCGGACTTCAACGCGGTCCCCGAGCAGCTCGCCGAGGTGTTCGCCTCGCGCCCCGAGGTGCTCGCGCACAACCTGGAGACCGTGCCGCGGATCTTCAAGCGCATCCGGCCCGCGTTCCGCTACGAGCGGTCCCTGGAGGTGATCACCAAGGCCCGCGAGTACGGCCTGGTCACCAAGTCGAACCTGATCCTCGGCATGGGCGAGACGCCGGAGGAGGTCACCGAGGCGCTGCGCGACCTGCACGAGGCGGGCTGCGAGATCATCACGATCACCCAGTACCTGCGGCCCTCGCCGCGGCACCACCCGGTCGAGCGCTGGGTGAAGCCCGAGGAGTTCGTCGCGCACTCGGACGACGCCAAGGCCATGGGCTTCTCCGGCGTGATGGCCGGTCCGCTCGTGCGCTCGTCGTACCGCGCGGGCAGGCTGTACGCGACCGCCGTGGAGAAGCGCGGCGAGACGCTGCCGGAGAACCTCCGGCACCTGTTGCAGGCCGGTACCGCGGCCCAGGAGGCCAGCGCGCTGCTCGCCCCCCGCTAGTCCTCCCCTGTGCCCCGACGTCCGCGTCGGGGCACAGCCATGTCGGCGCCCTAGGTGCGGACCGGCTCGTCGATCGTGACGCCGTCCAGCGTGCGCACGAAGTCCGCGCCGAACGCGCTGGACGGCGTGTGCGCCCCCGCGGGCACGCCGCCGACGAGCAGCAGGTCCACCGCGCGCAGGACGGCGTCAGCCGTGAGGTCGTAGCCGTTCGGACCGGTCATGGCGATCGACACCGTGTGCCCGTCGACGTCGGACACCTCGCCCCAGAACTCGGACCGGCTCCTGCCGCGCGCGTTCTCGTTCGGCCCGGAGATCCGCTGGGCCAGCGCCTTGCCGAGGTGCTGCACGAGCGGGGTGCGCAGCAGCGGCGCGAAGACCGCCTGCAACTGCCCC
>DATMCA010001069.1:0-7726 GCA_035559015.1 Umezawaea sp.
AGCGGCTCCGTCGGGGGCGGAGCCTGACGAGGGCGGGGACGTAGGGGTCCTCACCTGTGAGCAGGCGGAACGCGGCGGGTATCTGCCGCCGTCGCGCAACGCCGAGCTTCACCCGCAACACGTCGCTGTGTGCTTTCGCGGTGCGGGGTGAGATCCCGAGGGATTGCCCCACCTCGTCGTTGGAGCACCCGGCCGCGATCAGCGCGACTACTTCGCGCTGGCGGTCGGTCAACGGCGCGTCGGGAGCGGTGATCGTCCTCGTCATGGGGACGATTCTCGTGTCCCCCGGTCGAGGGATCCATTCGTCGGCGGACGTAATCCGGGGCGTAACCGTGGCGCGTCAGTCGCCGACGCGCTGCAACGAGCGCGCCTTGGCGGCCGCGTACTCCTCCTCGGTGAGTAGATCGTCGGCGCGGAGCCTCGCGAGCCGCTCGAGCTCCTCCACCCCGCTCGCGCCGGCGGGCGCCGGTCGCCACGGGACCGACGGCTTCGGGATGGAGATGCCGCCGCCAGGTCCCTCCTCGGCCATGTCCTGCGCCACCTGACGGCGCGTCGCCTCGAACCCGATCGCCGCGAACACGACGAGGATCGCGGCAGTGAGGAAGCGGTGGAGCGGCAGCGCCCAGACGACGAGGAGCAGCACCGCGGAGAACACGCCCCACGCCAGCCCAGGGCGCGTGAGCCACGGGCCGACCGTGTGACGAATGCTCCGTGCACGGGCCCCGCCGCCGGTGATCCACGCGCCGAGCGCGGCGATCACGCCGAGCACGACGGCCGTCACCTGGGTGCCGTCGACGCCGACCCCGGTGAAGCCGAAGTAGTTCTTGTAAACGATCTTCAGTACCATCGGGGCGACGGCGAGGAGCGCCCCGGCCCAGATCACCGGCACGCCCGCCTTCTTGCGCGTCAGCAGCAGCACGGCGGCGAAGCCGAAGAGCAGCACCGGCAGGAACTGGCTCCACTCGGACAGGGTGCCGAGCAGCGCCAGCGTGTCGCGGTCGCCGCCGGTCGCCTTCATCTGGACGTCGACGAGCTGGGGGTTGGTGTCGACCTCGTCGGCGTGCAGGACGCTGATCAGGCCCAACGAGCCCCAGAAGAGCGCGACCCCGGCCGCGGCGATCGCGGCGACCACGAGGAAGGCCGTGCTCCCGCCGCGCGCTGGTGGTCCGTAGCCCGGCGGTGGTTGTTGCTGTCCTGGCATCACGGGCTCGACGGTAGCGGGAAGTCCGCCCCGCCACTGCCGGGTTGGCGCAGGTCCACCTGGTCAGTGCCGAGCGCGGGCGAGCGCGGCGCGCTGGTTGGTCAGGTCCGCGCCCTTGACGTCGTTGTCCAACAACGCGTCGTACGTCTTGTCGCCGTTCAGCGTGCGCAGCAGGAACGCCGTGATGAACGCCTTCGCGAGCTTGTTCGCGACGCGTTCCCCCTTGCCGTCCAACAGGAGTTCGCTCCAGTGCCTGCCCTCGGCGAACCCGAGGTGGCCGACCTTCGGCAGGGTGCGCACCTGCACCGGACCCAGCCACGCCTCCGCGATGGCCTCGGCGTGGCCGACGGGCGGGGCGATCCGGTCCTCGCCCGCGGCGAGGTGCAGACCCGGCACCGCCACGCGGCGGGCGGCGTCCAGCGCGGACGGTCGGGTTTCGGTGGCCGCCAACGTGATCACCGAGCGGACGCGGTCGTCGTCGGCGGCGGCCAGCACGGCGGCGCCCCCGCCGAGCGAGTGGCCCGCGACGGCGAGCTTGGCCGGGTCGACGCTGATGGCGCCGTCGCCGAGCCGGACGCCGGAGCAGATGTCCAGGGCGGTGCGGAGGTTCGCGGCGTGCAGCCGCGCGGACAGCAGCGGGCCGCGCTGGGTGGCCGGGGCGGCCGCGACGATGCCCCACGACGCGAGGTGGCGGAGCAGGCCGACGTAGCGGCCGACGGGCTGGAGCCAGCCGTGGCCGAACGCGACGGCGGGCAGGCCGTAGCCGGACGCGGGGGTGAACACCGCCCCCGGCAGCCCGACGAGAGCCAGCTCGCCCCGTAGCACCTCGTGCTGGCCGGGCTTGCTGAGCTGGTCCAACGCCTGCTTCGCCGAGTAGCCGCTCACACCTGGAACCGTAGTGGATGGAGGGGATCCGCGAGACTCGCGCCACACGGCTGGATTGGTCTACACCAAATTGACCTGTGACCTGCGCAAACCGCCGCTCGTGACACTTTCGGGTTATCGCCGTGGTCTAGCTACTCTGTCCGGGTGTGCGGAATCGTGGGATACGTGGGTCACCGGTCGGCGCTCGACGTCGTGCTCGACGGACTGAGGCGGATGGAGTACCGGGGGTACGACTCCGCCGGCGTCGCCGTCCTGGACGGCGCGGGCGGGCTGACCGTCGAACGCAAGGCGGGCAGGCTGGCCAACCTGGAGGCTCAGCTCGACGTCGTCGGGCGCGAGTCCTTCGGCGGCACGGCGGGCATGGGCCACACCCGGTGGGCTACGCACGGCGCGCCCGTCGACCGGAACTCGCACCCGCACCGGGACTCGACCGGTCGGGTCGCGGTCGTCCACAACGGCATCATCGAGAACTTCATCGCGCTGCGCACGGAGCTTGAGGGCTTCGGCGTGGAGATGACCAGCGACACCGACTCCGAGACCGCCGCGCACCTCGTCGCGCGGGCGTACGCCGAGGGCGAGACCGCCGGTGACCTGACCGCGAGCGTCCGCGCCGTGGTCCGCCGCCTGGAGGGCGCGTTCACGCTGGTCGTGACGCACGCCGACGTGCCGGACCAGGTCGTCGCGGCCCGCCGGTCCTCACCGCTCGTGGTCGGCGTCGGCGAGGGCGAGCACTTCGTCGCCTCGGACGTGTCGGCGTTCATCGAGCACACCCGCCAGGCCGTCGAGCTGGGCCAGGACCAGATCGTCGTGATCACCGCCGACGGCTACGAGGTCACCGACTTCCACGGCGAGCCCGCGAGCGCGAAGCCGTTCACCGTGGACTGGGACCTGTCGGCCGCCGAGAAGGGCGGCCACGACTACTTCATGCTCAAGGAGATCGAGGAGCAGCCGGAAGCCCTCGCGAACACGCTGCGCGGGCACTTCGACGGCGGCCGGATCATCCTGGACGAGCAGCGCCTGTCCGACCAGGACCTGCGCGACGTCGACAAGGTGTTCGTCGTGGCCTGCGGCTCGGCCTACCACTCCGGCCTGGTCGCCAAGTACGCCATCGAGCACTGGACCCGCCTCCCCGTGGAGGTCGAGCTGGCCAGCGAGTTCCGCTACCGCGACCCGGTGCTCGACCGCGACACGCTCGTCGTCGCCGTCTCGCAGTCCGGTGAGACGGCGGACACCCTGGAGGCCGTGCGGCACGCCCGTGAGCAGAAGGCCCGCGTGCTGGCCGTGTGCAACACCAACGGCGCCCAGATCCCGCGCGAGTCCGACGCCGTCCTCTACACCCACGCGGGCCCGGAGATCGGGGTCGCGTCGACCAAGGCGTTCCTCGCCCAGATCGCGGCGAACTACCTGGTCGGCCTGGCCCTGGCGCAGGCCCGCGGCACCAAGTACCCGGACGAGGTCGCCCGCGAGTTCCGCGAGCTGGAGGCCATGCCCGCCGCCGTCGCGCGGGTCCTCGGGACGACCGAGCAGGTCCGCGCGCTCGGCCGCGAGCTGGCCGACTCGAAGGCCGTGCTGTTCCTCGGCCGCCACGTGGGCTACCCGGTGGCCCTCGAAGGCGCGCTGAAGCTGAAGGAACTGGCGTACATGCACGCCGAGGGCTTCGCCGCCGGTGAGCTGAAGCACGGCCCGATCGCGCTGATCGAGGAGGGCCTGCCGGTCGTCGTCGTCATGCCGTCGCCGAAGGGCCGCGCGGTGCTGCACTCGAAGATGGTGTCCAACATCAGCGAGATCCAGGCCCGCGGCGCCCGCACGATCGTGATCGCCGAGGAGGGCGACGAGACGGTCCGGCCGTTCGCCGACCACCTCATCGAGATCCCGGCCGTGCCGACGCTGCTCCAGCCGCTCATCTCGACGGTGCCGTTGCAGATCCTCGCCGCCGAGATCGCCCGCAGCCGCGGTTACGACGTCGACAAGCCCCGCAACCTCGCCAAGTCCGTCACGGTCGAGTAGACGCACCTACGCTTGATCCATGCGCGGTCTCTGGAACACCGAACACGTCAAGGCGGCCGAGGACCGGTTGCTGGCCAGGACGCCGGAGGGCGCGCTCATGCGGCGCGCCTCCTTCGGGGTGGCCACGGTCGCGCTCGAACTCCTCCGGGGCCGCAGGCGGGTCGGGCTGCTGGTCGGGGCGGGTGGCAACGGTGGTGACGCCCTATGGGCCGGGTACTTCCTCCGGCGCCGGGGCGTGGCCGTGACCGCCGTCCTGCTCAACCCCGACCGCGCCCACCCGGCGGGCCTGGCCGCGTTCCGCCGGGCTGGTGGGCGGGTCGCGTCCGAGCTGCCCGAGGTGGACCTGGTCGTCGACGGCATCGTCGGCATCTCCGCCCGCGGTCCGCTCCGGCCGGACGCCGCCGCCCACGTCGCGAAGGTCACCGCGCCGATCCTCGCCGTGGACCTGCCCAGCGGCGTCGACCCCGACACCGGCGTGACCAGTGGTCCGTTCGTCGAGGCGCACACCACCGTCACGTTCGGCTGCCTCAAGCCGGTGCACGCGCTGGCCGACTGCGGCGACGTGCGGCTGGTCGACATCGGCCTCCAGCCCGAGCTGCACGGCCCGGACCTGATGGAGCTGGAACGCGCCGACGTGGCGCTGGCCTGGCCGGTGCCCGGCGTCGGTGACGACAAGTACACCCAGGGCGTCACGGGCATCGCCGCCGGCTCGGCCACCTACCCCGGCGCCGCCGTGCTCTCCACCGGCGCCTCGGTCCTGGCCACGTCCGGCATGGTCCGCTACGCGGGTCAGGCGGCCGACGCCGTCCGCGTCCGCTGGCCCGAGTCGATCTGCACCGGCTCCATCACCGACGCGGGCCGCGTCCAGGCGTGGTCCGTCGGACCGGGCCTCGGCACCGGGCTGAGCGCCGAGAACGTCCTCCGATACGTGCTGGACGCGGGTGTTCCGACCTGCGCGGACGCCGACGCCATCACGATGTTCGCCAACAACCCGGACCTGTGGGACGCGCGGGACCCGGACACCACCGTCGTCCTCACCCCGCACGACCGCGAGTACGCCCGGCTGATGGGGGAGGAGGTCGGCACCGACCGCGTGGCCGCGGCGAAGCGGGCCGCCGAGCGCTTCAACGTCGTGCTGCTGCTCAAGGGCAACACCACGATCATCGCCGACCCCGGCGGCGCGGTCGCCGTGAACCGGTCCCGGTCGGCCTGGCCGGCGACGGCCGGTTCCGGTGACGTGCTGTCCGGCGTGCTCGGCTCGCTGCTGGCCGCGGGCGTCTACCCGCTGCTCGCGGCGGCCTGCGCCGCGCACGTGCACGCCCTCGCGGGCGAGATCGCCGCCGCCGGTGCCCCGATCCCGGCGTCGTCGCTGCTGGCCGCCATCCCGGACGCGATTCGTTCCGTGCGGGCTGTGACACCATGATTGGCCTCATGGCTGCCTCCACCCCCCGCGCCGAGGTCGTGATCGACCTCGCCGCCTTCCGCCGCAACGTCGCCGTGCTGGCCGGTCTGGCCGACCGCACCGGCGCGGCCACCATGGTCGTGGTCAAGGCCGACGGCTACGGCCACGGTGCCGTGGACGTGGCCCGCGCCGCCCTCACCGCGGGCGCGACGTGGCTGGGCGCGTGCTCGCTGGCCGAGGCGCTGGCCCTGCGCGAGGCGGGCATCACGGCTCGCGTGCTGTCGTGGCTGGACCTGCCGGGCGAGGACTTCGCCGCGGGCGTGACGGCGGACGTGGACATCTCGGTGGCGTCGACGCGGATGCTCCGCACGGTCGCCGAAGCCGCCCGCGGGGTGGGCAGGCGGGCCCGGATCCACCTCAAGGTCGACACCGGCCTGAGCCGCAACGGCTGCCAGCCCGCGGACTGGCCGGAGTTGGTGGCGGAGGCCGCGTGCATCCCGGACATCGAGGTGGTCGCCATCTGGTCGCACCTGGCGTGCGCGGACGAGATCGGCCACCCGTCGATCAGCCTCCAGGCCGAGCGCTTCGACACCGCGTACCGGCAGGCGCTGGCGGCGGGCCTCAAGCCGCTGCGGCACCTCGCCAACTCGGCGGCCCTGATCACCCGCCCCGACTTGCACTTCGACCTCGTCCGCCCCGGTATCGCGGCGTACGGGCTGAACCCGGTGCACGTGCCGCTGGACCTGAAGCCGGTCATGACGTTCCGCGCGGGCGTGGCCCTCACCAAGCGCCTCCCGGCGGGCGAGTCGGTCTCCTACGGCCTCACCTGGACGACCGAGCGCGACACGACGCTGGCGCTGGTCCCGGCCGGCTACGCGGACGGCGTGCCCCGCAGCCTGTCCGGGCGGATGGAGGTCCTGCTCGCGGGCCGGCGGCTGCCGGTCGTGGGCCGCGTCTGCATGGACCAGGTCGTGGTCGACTGCGGCGACCTCGACGTGCACGAGGGCGACGAGGTCGTCCTCTTCGGCCCCGGTGACCGCGGCGAACCCACCGCACGCGAATGGGCGGACAAGACCGGCACGATCGACTACGAGATCGTCACCGGTATGCACCGCCCCCGGCTGCGCCGCACCTACGTGGGCGTCCCGGAGCTGGTCGAGACGTGAGCTCGCTCTGGAAAACCGTCGGGCTGGCCTCCGGCGTCATCGGCGCCGCGGCGACCGGTGCCGTCGTGGGCGCCGCGGCGCACCGCAAGAAGGTCTCCCAGGAGCGCAAGGCCAGGGACCCGCTGGCCGACGAGCCGTTGGGCGAACTGCCCGCGGACCGCGAGTCGACCGTGGCGGCGGACGACGGCGTGCCGCTGTTCGTGGAGGAGGTCCTGCCGGAGGACGGCGGCGACCCCGAGCTGAACGTCGTGCTGGTCCACGGCTTCGCCCTCGACCGCCGCTGCTGGCACTTCCAGCGCCGCGACCTGGCGAAGCTGACCGAACCGCGGGTCCGCCAGGTCCTCTACGACCAGCGCAGCCACGGCCGGTCGGGCCGGTCCACGGCCGAGGGCAGCACCATCGAGCAACTGGCCCACGACCTGGACGCGGTGATCCGCGCGGTCGTCCCCGACGGGCCGCTGGTCCTCGTCGGCCACTCCATGGGCGGCATGACGATCATGGCGCTGGCCGAGCAGAAGCCGGAGCTGTTCGCCGACCGCGTGCGCGGTGTGGCCCTGGTCGGCACGGCCGCGGGCGCCGTCGGCGGCGCGGGCCTGTCCAAGTCGGTGCTGTCCCGCTACAACCCCGTCACGCTCGGGATCGGCCGCCTGGCGGGTTTCCAGCCGGGCTTCGTCGAGTGGGCGCGGCGGCGGGCGGACAAGGTCACCTGGGGCGGCATCAGGGTGCTGGCGTTCGGCGACCGCAAGGTCAGCCCGCTGCTGGTCGACCTGATGGAGAAGATGATCAACCAGACCAGTGTGAAGGTCCTCACGGAGTTCCTGGAGACCCTGGGAACCCACGACCGCTATCGCGCCCTGGCCGGCCTCCGCCACTGCGAGGTCCTGGTCATCAGCGGCGACGCGGACCGGCTCACCCCCTTCTCCCACGCGGAACGCATGGCGGAGGAGATGCCGGACGGCGAACTGGTCCGCGCGCCCGGCGCGGGCCACATGGTCATGCTGGAACAACCGGAACTGGTCACCGGGCACCTGATCGGTTTGATTCGGCGGTCCGCCGTCGAGCAGG
>DATMCA010001070.1:0-2748 GCA_035559015.1 Umezawaea sp.
CCATCACCGGAACCGACACCGGGCTGTTGACCACCGGCGGCGGCGTCCTGGGCTACGCGCTCCCGGCCGCCATCGGCGCCGGCCTGGCCGCACCCCATCGGCGCATCGTCGTGCTCGTGGGCGACGGATCCCTGATGTACACCGTGCAAGCCCTGTGGACCGCGGTCCGCCACCGCGTCCCGATCACCGTCCTCGTACTGGACAACCGCGGATACGGGGCACTGCGCGCCATGGCCGCCGCTGCCGGAGCCACCGCGGTCCCCGGCCTGGACCTCGGCGATCTCGACCCGGTGGCCCTGGCCGCCGGAATGGGTTGCGCCGGCAGACACCTCGACAGCACAGTCGATCTTGCGGCCGAACTCGCCAAGGCGATCGACGACCCCGCGGCACCGACCCTGCTGCACATCACGGTGTCGACATGACGATCACCTGACTCAGCAGCCACCGCGGGATCCGGTACCGCTGCGCAACACCAATGCCGTCCACCAATCGCAACCTGTCACCTCACACCTTCGAGGATCAGATGGACCTGCCGGCCGTGCTACTCGCAGCCACGATCTTGCTTGCCCTGAGCCTGGCTGTTGTCGGCCTCTACGCGCGTCACTGGCGCGTCATCGCACGCCGGTCCGAGACCGACCTCCACACGCTCCGCGATGGCATACAGAACCTGGTCGAACAGCAGCTTTGCGACCTCCTCGGGATCGTCGGTGGCCGGAAGCCCGCGATACCGAAACTGACGAGCACTTCGACGGGCCAGTGGCTGACGCACGTCGAGACATTGTTGATGCAGGTAGCGGAGATCGCGGAGCGCGAGAAGCAATTCCGCGCTCAACGCGAGTCCGAAGTCGATGAGCAGATCCGTCAAGCCAGCGACCTCATCGACTGGCAACGATCAGCATTGGACGCACACCGCGCCAGCTTGTGGAACCTCATCGGCCTGCGCGTGCCCGCCGTGATGAACACCATTTTTCAGCATCCTCTCTCAGTTCCGCTCATGCCCGACGACAACACCGATCTCCGACCGTGGGCCGAGCACGTCGATCGACTTCTCCAAGACGTCCAAACCACGCTCATCCATAAGCGCGACGCCGACGCACAGGCACGGGCGCTGCAGGCGAACCGCGACCGGGAACTCCAGAAGGAACTCTCCGATCTCCGAAGCGGCCTGTCACGCCGCGAGGACGAACTCCGACATCTGGTCAAGACACGATTGCCCGCGGTGATCGAGTCCGCCACCGGGGTGGGCGTCAACGAACCGGGACCCTGGCACACCCAGTTGATCGGAACAGACTTCGCCGACCTGATCGACGAGGTCCTCACCGCAGTGCACCTCGCCGAGCGCCACGCCGAGGTCCGCGCCGACGACCGCGCGAAAGCCGCGGTCCAAGCGGTCATGCGGACCCTGCGCGCCGTGGCAGCCGAGTCCGAAGCCGCCATCTCCGACATGCAGGCCAAACACCGCGACCCGATGGTGCTGGACGGCCTGCTGGGGATCGACCACGCCAACAGCCAACTGCTGCGCCGCATCCACGCGATCGCCATGGTGTGCGGGGCTACCCCCGGCATGCGACGCCCCGACTCCTCACTGAGCGACGTACTGCGCGGCGCGGTGTCACGCATCCGCGACTACCTGCGAGTCACGATCGATACGACCCTCGACCGGACCCTGGTGGGACACCGCGTAGAACACGTCGTATTGGCCTTGGCCGAACTGTTGGACAACGCCGCACGACACTCGACCGGCACCGCGGTGCACGTGAGCATGGAACCGGCCCACAACGGCGTGGCGGTCATCATCGACGACGCCGGCATCGGCATGAGCCCCGACGCGATCGACCACGCCAACCAACTGCTCACCGGCGAGCAACCAGTGCGCATCCGCGCATTGGGCGACCCACCCCAGATCGGGCTGGCCGCCTGCTCCGTACTCGTCGCAGCCTGCGGATTCCGGGTGTACCTGGACTCCCACTCCCGCTACGGCGGAGTACGAGCAGCCCTCTTCCTGCCCCATGAATTGCTCGCGGCCACAGCCACGCCACGTCACGGCCTCGCTCCACGCGATACGCACGCCCAGAGCGGTCCGGTCGTTACTGCCGCTGCCGCCGAGCCAACCCCCTCGGCGCCGCCGAGTAGTCCCTTGACCACGCACGGCGGTCTGCCGATCCGGACCCCACGTCCGGCCAGTGTTCCTCGACGCGCGGAGCCTCCGACGAGCCCGACGCCCTCGAAACGCAGCCACGTCGACCAAGAACGCTCCGCACAGGCGATACGCGCATGGCAGAACGCCGCCGCTGTCCAACACCCCGGTTCCGAGGAAGGACCCACGCCATGACGACGCCCAAGACGCTCGACAACCGCTATGGATCATGGCTCGATGCGGCCCTCCAGAAGGTCCCCCACACGCGCGCCGCGATTCTGGGCACCACGGACGGGTTGTTGCGAGCGCACTCGACGGGAATCGACCAGGACAGTGCTGAGCTGCTCGCCGCAGCTCTGAGCGGCACCGTGTCGTTGACCAAGGCACAGACCGAGGTGCTGGGGGAAGCGGCCACCGGGTGGGTGCAGTGCATCCTCGAGTACTCCGACTGCTTCGTGGTGGTGAAAGCGGCGGGCGCCAACGTCTACTTGGCGGCGACAGCCGCCAAGAACGCCGACATGGGCGTGCTGAGCTACACCCTCGACGACCTGGTCCACCGGCTCGGTGACGAACTCGACAGCCCAGTCAGGACGAGCCCGATCGCCGCGATA
>DATMCA010001071.1:0-3735 GCA_035559015.1 Umezawaea sp.
CCCTGGAGCGCCTCCCAGAAGGTGATCCGCTCGCGCTCGGCGTAGGCCTGGACGGCCGCCTCGGCGCGGTCGCCGATGCCGCGGCGCGGGGTGTTGAGCACCCGGCGCAGCGAGATCTCGTCGGCCGGGTTGACCAGCATCCGCAGGTAGGCGAGCGCGTCGCGGACCTCGCGGCGCTCGTAGAAGCGGACGCCGCCGACGACCCGGTACGGCAGGCCGAGGCGGATGAAGATCTCCTCGAACACGCGCGACTGGTTGTTCGTGCGGTAGAAGACGGCGATCTCGCCGTTGGTGGCGTCGCCGCCGTCGACCAGCCTGTCGATCTCGCTCGCGACGAACGCGGCTTCGTCGTGCTCGTTGTCGGCGACGTAGCCGACGATCTTCTCGCCCTCGCCGAGATCGCTCCACAGGCGCTTGTCGCGGCGGTCCGGGTTGCGGGAGATGACGGCGTTCGCGGCCGTCAGGATGTTCTGCGTGGACCGGTAGTTCTGCTCCAGCAGGATGGTCGTCGCCTGCGGGTAGTCGCGCTCGAACTCGACGATGTTGCGGATCGTCGCGCCGCGGAACGCGTAGATCGACTGGTCCGCGTCGCCCACGACGCACAGCTCGCCGGGCGGCACGTCGTCCTGGCCGGTGCCGACGAACTCGCGCACCAGCGTGTACTGCGCGTGGTTCGTGTCCTGGTACTCGTCGACGAGGACGTGGCGGAAGCGCCTGCGGTAGTGCTCGGCGACGGCCGGGAAGTTCTGCAGCAGCTCGACCGTGCGCATGATCAGGTCGTCGAAGTCCATGGAGTTCGACTCGCCGAGCCTGCGCTGGTAGGACGTGTAGACCTCGGCGACCCGGCGCTCCAGGTCGTTGGCCGCCTGGGCCGCGGCGGTCTCCGCGTCGACCAGCTCGTTCTTCAGGTTCGAGATGTGGATCGCGAGCGTCCGCGCCGGGTAGCGCTTCGGGTCGAGGTCGAGATCCCTGGCCACCAACGTGATCAGCCGGCGCGAGTCGTCCGAGTCGTAGATCGAGAAGTTGGACGACATGCCGAGGGTCTTGGCCTCGCGGCGCAGCACGCGCACGCACATCGAGTGGAACGTCGACACCCACATCGACCGCGCGCGGGGACCGACCAGGTCGGCCACGCGCTCCTTCATCTCGGCCGCGGCCTTGTTGGTGAAGGTGATCGCCATGATCTCGCCGGGGTGCACCCGGCGTTCGGCGAGCAGGTACGCGATGCGGCGGGCGAGGACCCGCGTTTTACCGGAGCCCGCTCCCGCCACCACCAACAAGGGCGAGCCGGTGTGCTCCACCGCCCGTCGCTGCGCGGGGTTCAGGTCGTCGAGCAACCTGGACGGCCGGGGGGACGGGGGGCTCGCGGGCAAGTCGAACAAGGCGCTCATCGTGGGGCCACGTTACCCGCCCCGTGCGACGACCGGTTCCGCTCTCCGCCCGAGCGGCGAGCGGAACCGGTTGCTCACAGCGGAAACACGTCAGAAGACGATCATCAGCCGCTGGTGTCGTAGTTGAACGCGTGGCCGGCGTGCGCCGATTCGGTGCCGTCGCCCTGGAGGTAGACGTCGAAGGTGTCGATGACGGTCGTCTGCGCCTTCACCTCCACCGTCAGGTCCGGCCAGGACTCGCCGGGACCGCGGGGCTCCTCGATCAGGCAGTCGAACTCCGCGTCGTCGTCCGCCTCGTCCTCGCAGTACCACCCGTCGCCCTCGAAGCCGATCAGGCGCAGCTCGTCCGGGATCGAGACGATCAGGTAGCCCTGCGGACCGCCGTCCGAACCGGTGGTGGCCTTGATGGTGACCTTGAACCGGCCGCCGTGGACGTACCAGAGCTCGCCGCCGAGGTCCGGGATCCCCGGACCGGGCGTCAACGTCACGGTGGCCTGCGTGTCCACCGGAGCGGCTCCGGCGACAGCCGCGGAACCCGTGAGCAGCGCGACGACCCCTGCCGCGCCGACGAGGCCCGCACCCAGTCTGTTCTCGAACATCGAGTTCACTATCCCCCCTGCCGTGGCATGTACCCCACAACCCTGGCACACCCCCATCCCGCGCGGAGGGGGAATTACCGGTGCGCCCCTTGGGTTCGGCCCACGCGTTGGGACGCGGTCGCCCCGCGGGCCGGGGCTGTGGCACTATGGCGGTGTGCGTGCGACTCACTTCGAATTTTTCTACGGGAACCGGACTCCGGCTCCCGTGGTCGCCTAGCGCGCAAGCAACCACTGAAGCCCCGGAGTCCTCGGACCTCCGGGGCTTTCGTCGCTTCGGGGGTCCGGGACTCAAGCCGAGTTCGAGAGGTCACACCATGAGCACCACCGAAACCCCCGCCGCCGAAGCCCCCGTGGCCGCACCGGACATCGACGAGCTGCGCCAGGAGATCGACGTCCTGGACAAGGAGCTGCTGCGGCTCGTGAAGAGGCGCGCCGAGGTCTCCAAGATCATCGGCGCCGCCCGGATGGCGGCGGGCGGGACGCGGATCGTGCACAACCGCGAGATCGACGTGCTCAACCGCTACAAGGAACTCGGCCCGGACGGCAAGGACCTCGCGATGATCCTGCTCAGGCTGGGCCGCGGGGCGATGGGGCGCTGACGAACGCGCGCCGGGCGGCCGACGCCGGATCGGGCCTGCGGGACTCCACGTCCCGCAGGGCCCCGGTCCGGCCGCTGTGACGGCTCAGGCGTCCGGGCGGTCCTCGGCGAAGGTCCTCCAGTGCCGCGAGTGGACGCTCCGCACCTCGTCCAGGTCGGCCGTCGTCCACCGGGAGTCGTCCGGCACGTAGGCCAGTGGGTCGTCGAGCAGCGGCTCCGGCAGGCGCAGCAAGCCCTCCACCAGGGCGTGCAGGCAAAGGGCGCTGTAGCCGCGCAGGTACCCGCCCTCCTGGGTGACCACCAGGGGCAGCCCCAGGCCGGCCACGCGCCCGCCGATCCGGCGGTAGCCGTCGGCGGTGAGGTTGTGGCGGCCGTTGGGGTCGAAGGCGCTGCCGTCGAACCCCGAGGCGCAGACCACCAGGTCCGGGGCGAACTCGCGGAGGGCCGGGAGGGCGATCTCGTCCAGGGCGCGCAGGTAGGCCTCGTCGCCCGCGCCGAGCGAGAGCTCGACGTTGATGTTGCGGCCGTCGACACCGGTCTCGTCCGGGGCGCCGGTCTGCGGGTGGTTGGTGCCCCACGGGCCGTGCCGCATGTGCAGGGACACCGTCAGGACGTCGGGCTCGGACAGGAACACCTCCTGGGTGCCGTTGCCGTGGTGGACGTCCCAGTCGAGGACGGCGACCCGCAGGCCCGCGCGGCGGGCGGTCTCGGCGACCAGGGCGGCGTTGTTGATCAGGCAGTAGCCGTCGGCCATGGTCGGCTGCGCGTGGTGACCGGGGGGCCTGACCAGCGCGTACGCGATGTCGACGCCACCGCGGACGGACTCCAGCGCGGCCAGGGCGGTGCCCGCCGCCGCGAGGGCCGCGTCCCACGAGCCGGGGCCGACGACGGTGTTGACCTCCAGGGGGACCCTGTCGGGGCCCGCGCACGCCTTGCGGAGCGCGGCCAGGTAGTCCGGGGTGTGGACGCGCTCCAACTCCTCCTCGGTGGCGAACCTGCCGGTGCGCCACGTGAGGTGCTCCGCGACCGGGCCGTGGAGCAGGGCGTGGCGGAAGGTGCGCAGGCGGGCGGGGTTCTCGGGGTGCGGCTCCGGGACGTCGAGCCAGGACGGGTGACCCGGCAGCTCCCACAGGCCTTCGCCCGCGTC
>DATMCA010001072.1:0-4189 GCA_035559015.1 Umezawaea sp.
CGCGGATCTGGTGCGTGCGTCCCGTCTCCAGGTGCACCTCGACGAGCGACGCCGACGGCAGCATCTCGAGCACCTCGTAGTGCGTGATCGACGGCTTGCCGTCGGCCACGACCGCGAACTTCCAGTCCGAAGACGGGTGCCGCCCGATCGGCGCGTCGATCGTCCCCGTCGTCGGCGACGGGTGGCCCTGCACGAGCGCGTGGTAGACCTTGTCGACCGTGCGCTCCTTGAAGGCGCGCTTCAGCACCGTGTACGCGTGCTCGCTCTTCGCCACCACCATGAGCCCGGACGTGCCGACGTCCAGCCGGTGCACGACGCCCTGCCGCTCGGCGGCGCCCGACGTCGAGATCCGGTAGCCCGCCGCGGCGAGGGCGCCGACGACGGTCGGGCCGGTCCAGCCCGGGGAGGGGTGCGCCGCCACGCCGACCGGCTTGTCGACCACGATGACGTCGTCGTCCTCGTGCAGGATTCGCATGCCCGGCACGGGTTCCGCGCGCACGGGCACCTGGTTCTCCGGCTCCGGCAGCGTCACCTCGAGCCACGAGCCCGCGACGAGCCGGTCCGACTTGCCCGCCGCCTGGCCGTCGACCGCGACCCGGCCCTCCTCGGCCAGGGTCGCGACCGTGGTGCGGGAGAGGCCGAGCAGGCGCGACAGCCCGGCGTCCACCCGCATCCCGTCGAGACCGTCCGGCACGGGGAGCTGGCGCGTGTCACCCACGGTCGGCCCTCGGCGTCGTGCCCTGCGGCGTCTCGTCCGGGGTCGCCGGGCGTGGCGTCGTCTGCCCGTGCGGGCCGGTGTTCGGCGGCCCGATGCTCGGCGCCCCGCCACCCTTCGCCACCGTGCCCTTCGCGGCGTGCTGGCGCACGACGCGGGTGCCGTCGAGCTCGCGTCCGGTCAGCGCCAGCAGCACGAGCAGCACTCCTCCGGTGACGATCGAGGAGTCGGCGAGGTTGAACACCGGCCACACGCTGCCGTCCGGGGCGAACAGCGAGACGACGTCCACCACGTGGCCCTGCAGCGGACCCGGGGCGCGGAAGATCCGGTCGGCGAGGTTGCCCAGGGCGCCGCCGAGCACCAGGCCCAGTGCCACCGCCCAGCCCGTCGACCGCAGCCGCCGCGCGATGCGCGCGATCACCACCACCACAGCGACCGCGACCAGCGACAGCACCCACGTGTAGCCGGTGGCCAGCGAGAACGCCGCTCCGGGATTGCGCACGAGCACCAGGTAGACCGCGCCGCCCAGCAGCTCGACCGGCTCGCGGCCCTCGAGCCGGGCGACGGCCAGCACCTTGGTCACCACGTCCAGGACGAGGACGAGCGCGGCGATCCCGACGAGCAGCGGGACACGGGACCGCGCAGCGGCGGGCGACTGTCCAGGGGCGTCGGCGGCACTCACGACCCCATCATCCCTCACCGGCGTTACCGGCCGGACTCCCCGTGCCAGCGGGCCAGCCGTCCGGCCCGGTCGACCGCCCGGATCCGCCGCTCGGTGGCCTCGCGGGCCGCGACCGTGGTGACGACCAGAATCTGATCACCCACGCGCAGCCGGGTGTCGACCGTCGGGGTGAACGCCTCCTCATCGCGGACGACGAGGCTCACCGTGGCGCCGCGCGGCAGTCTGAGCTCGCGCAGGTAGACCCCGCGCAGCCGGGAGCCCGCCGGCACGCGGACCTGCAGCAGGTCCGCGTGCAGCTCGTCCAGTGGGGCGGCGTCGACCTCGATCTCCCGGGGCTCGTCCGCCACCACGCCCAGCCGGCGCGCCACGAACGGCAGCGTCGTGCCCTGCAGGAGAGTGAGGACGACGACGAGCACGAAGACGGCGTCGACCAGTCGCTGCCCGTTCGTCGCCCCCTCCTGCAGCGCCACGAGCGCCAGCACGATCGGCACCGCACCGCGCAACCCCGACCACGACAGGAATGCCTGCTCGCGCCACGGCACCCGGAACGGCGCCGCCGCCACGATCACCGAGAGCGGCCGTGCGGCCACCACGAGGACGACCCCGGCGATCAACGCGGGGACGACGGCGTCGAGCAGCCGTATTGGCGAGGCGTAGAGCCCGAGCAGGACGAAGAGCCCGATCTGGGCCAACCAGCCCGTGCCCTCGGCGAACGACAGCACGTCGCCGCGGTGCGGCAGGTTGGAGTTGCCGAGGACCAGGGCGGCGACGTAGGTTGCCAGCAGCCCGGAGGAGTGCAGGAGCGTGCCTGCCGAGTACGCGAGCAGACAGCAGGCGATCGCGGCCAGCGGGTACAGGCCCGTCGACGGGAGCGCCGCGCGCCGCAGCGCCCAGGCGCCTGCGCGGCCCAGCGCGTACCCGACGACCGCACCCGCCAGGAGCTCGTACACCACGAGGACCGGCGTCAGCCACGTGATCGGGTCGTCCGAGGCGAGCACGACGACGGCGAGCACCACCGGCGCGTCGTTCATCCCCGACTCCAGCTCGAGGGCGCCCCGCAGCCGTTTGCTCACCCCCACCCCGCGCAGCACGCTGAACACCGCCGCGGCGTCGGTCGACGACAGCACCGCGCCCCAGAGGAACGCCGTTCGCCAGTCCAGGCCGAGGACGGCGTGCAGGGCGGTTCCGACCACGAGGATGCTCACGACGACCGCGACCGTCGACAGGGCGATCCCCACGCGCAGCGCCGGACGGACGGTGGCCCACCGCGTGGTGATGCCGCCCTCGGTGAGGATGAGGACGAGCGCCCCGAGGCCGGCCGCCTCGGTCACACCGGCGTCGGAGAACTGGATGCCGAGCACCGACTCGCCCAGCAGGATGCCGATCGCCAGGTAGAGCAGCAGGGAGGGCAGTCCCAGGCGCACCGAGATCCGCACGGCGAGCACGCCGAGCAGCACCACCGCGGCCGCGACGCCGAGCAGCACCTCCAGGCTCGCCATGCCCACCTCCGCCCGAAGCCTGTCCTGTCACTCCGCGCCGCAGCGGAGCGAGGCGGTGAGTGACAGGTGGAATGACTGTGCGGTGTCCATGAACGTTGTCGGGGTGATCGCGGGATCCGGGTGGATGCATCGCAAGGCGGAGGAGCCGCCGATACCGGGGTATCGGCGGCGACGACAACGCCGCGAGGCGCCGCCTGGGCCCGCGAGGACCCGGCGAACGTTCATGGACACCGCACTCCCGATCACCCTAACGGGCGCGGCCGGCCAGGGGTCCGCGCGAGTCGACCGGCCCCACACGGGCAGCACACAGCGACGTCACGCACGATGGGTGGGTGACGACGCTTGCGCCGCTCCTGCCCGCCCGCACCGGGCGACCGTTGCGGATCCGTCTCGCGCTCTTCGCGGCGGTCACGCTGCTGGCGGTCTCGAACGTGGTCAGCAACCGGATCTGGCCGCAGGGCTACCTGGTGTGGAACCTCGGCATGACCGCGGTGCTGCTCGTCGTGGCCCGGATCGGTGGCCTGACGTGGGCGGACCTCGGGTTGCACGGGGTACGGCTGCGGCGGGGGCTGACGATCGGGGCGCTCGCGGTCGCCGCGGTCGCGCTGGTCTACGCCGCGGCCGTGGCGGTGCCCGCCGTGCGGACGGCGTTCGTCGACGACCGCGGCACCGTCTCCCTGGCCGCGGTGTTGTTCGTCGCGCTCGTGCGGATCCCGCTGGGCACCGTCGTGCTGGAGGAGCTGGCCTTCCGAGGCGTCCTGCCGGCGCTGGTCGGGGGTGGCTGGTGGCGGGCGACTCTGGTGTCGTCAGGGCTGTTCGGGCTCTGGCACGTGCTGCCGTCGTTGGGGTCGGGGTCGGCGGTGACGAACGCGCTGGGCACCTCGGGGGCGGTGATCGGAACAGTGCTGTTCACCACGGCGGCCGGCGTGGTGTTCCGTGCCTGGCAGCGGTGGAGCGGCCATCTCGTCACCCCGATGCTGCTGCACGCCGCCACCAACTCGCTCGGCGTGCTGATCGCGTGGTGGGTCACGCACCGCCCGCACCCCTGAAGCCCACGCACACGGACGCTCAGGGCCGCCAGGTGAGGGTGGCGACCTGCCGAGGGTGGGCGGGGAGCTCCGCCACCGCCGCGGCGACCTCCTCGGTCCGCTCCGGCGGGAGGCACAGGCGCCGGGCCACCCAGGCGGCGTCGCCCCGCGGCACGGTCACCCGGTCCCAGCGCACGACCTCGGGCCGGATCCCCAGCTCGCCCAGCACCGCGACCGCGTCGTCGACGGTGGCCGGTGGCGGACG
>DATMCA010001073.1:0-10551 GCA_035559015.1 Umezawaea sp.
TTGTCCACCAGGAACCGGTACAGCAGCGCGTAGTTCTCCAGCTTCACCAGCAGCGCGTCCGCGACGTCCGTGCGGTCGCGGGCCGGGTCCGCCTGCTGCACCAGCGTCTTCACGATCGCGCGCCGGGCCCGCATCGGCACCCACCAGCTCGTCACCAGCACCAGCACCAGGCCGAACACCAGCGAGGTCGCGAGCACCGACTCCCAGCCGGGGAAGCGGATCCCGCCGAGCAGCAGCACCACGGCCACGAGCAGGAACCCGATGCCGTAGACGACGGCCCAACCCGCGGTCGCGGCGGCCGGGGTCTCGGCGTTCTCGGTACCCCACAGGCCGTTGTGCTTGCGCCACCGCTGCAACGACCGGCCACCGGCCGTCGCGCACGCACCGCCGACGGCGACGGCCGCCGCGGCGAGGACCACGATGAAGGGTGAGGTCAGCAGGGCCAGGTCGTACAGCTCGTAGTGGACGATCGCCCACGCGGCCAGGCCCACGGCGGCCACGGCGGCCAGCCGCCACACGACCTTGCCGATCCTCTTGTAGGTGCGCTTGTCCTTCAGCACCGCGAACGGCGTGCGGATGGGCGCGGGCAGGCTGCCGATCACCAGCAGCGCCAGCACGACCAGCGCCACACCGCCGACGGCGACCATGCCGGTGGTGGCGTCCTCGCCGGTCGCCCCGGAGTTCACCGCGGCCCGCGTCCGGTCGATCGCCACGACCCCCAACGGGATCACCGGTGAGAGCAGCACCAGTCCGTGCAGGAGGGTGCCGGAACGCAGTGCGGCGTAACCGAAAGCGGCCATCAGCGTGCCGCCGCCCAGCGCCGCCGCCGGGCCGACGGCCCAGTTCGGCAGCAGGTTGAACAGCGCCAGCACGAGCAGCGCGCCACCGACGGCGAAACCGAGGGAACCGAGGAACTGGGCCAGTTTCCCGCCCCTGGTGAGCCCGGTGATCGTCCAGTACGGCAGCAGCGCGGCCCCGCGCATCACCCTGGTCACCGGCTTCAGCGCGGCCAGCCCGGAGTTCTTGCTGTCCGCCACGGTCACGGCGACGGCCGCCGCGGTGGCGGCCGTGCGGATCATCTGGTCGCTGCCCGCCTCCTGCGAGATCGGCTCGCGCCCGATGCCCGCCTCGTCGAACGCGCGCAGCGCCTGCAACCCGATCGCGGCGCTGCGGGCCCTCGTCGACGGCGTCTCGAAGTCCACCGGCGCGCTCAGCCGCTCCAGCAGCGTCCGCTGCTCCTCCAGGAACAGCTCCCCGCGCGACCGCGGGTCGCCCCCGTCGTTGCGGTCGGCCAGGATCGCTCCGCGCAGCGCGGGCAGCTCCTCGCAGATGATCCGCACGTGCAGGCCCCACGCCGCCAGTTCGGCGAGCGCGCCCGCCGTGGGAGGAAGATCGCCTTCGAGGACGTCCTCGGCGTAGATCCCGGCCAGCTCCTTCTTCGCCGCCGCGATCGACGCCGCCAGCTCCGGCGTCGCCCCGCCGAACAGCTCGTCCACCAGGTCGTCGACCTGGTCGTGCGCCCGCTGCCGGGCCCGGCCGGGGTCCTCGCGCCCGTCGACATCCGACGCGGTGAGCAGGTCCATCCGGCGCAGGCGCTGCGGGTCGAAGATCACCTTGCAGAGCATCGTGGCGCCGTCGAGCCTGCCCCAGATCCAGTCGTTGACCCGCCACGACCGCTTGAGGAACCCGGAGAACCGGCTCAGCGACGCCCCGCCCGCCTTGTCGTCGGCGGTGGTGCTCCTGGTCGCGAACGCGTTGCGCGTCTGGAGGCTGATCTGCACCAGCTCCACGGCCTGGTCCACTCCCGCGCGGGAGTCGTCGGCCAGGCACGTGGTCGAGACCTCCAGCGCCATCAGCCGCGACAGCCACACCTCGGGGCCCGCGACCAGCCCGGCCCGCGCCTCGCGCGGCGTCAGCTCCGTGGTCAGCAGCGCCTTCCACGGGGCCAGCCCACCCAGTTCGAGCCGGTCGTGGTCGTCGATCAGCGCGAGGATCTTCTGCGCCTCGTCGACCAGCAGCCCGATCTCGACCACGCTGGCCCGCACGTCCGCGCCGATCGACCCGGTCTCGCCGAACGTCATGCGCTGGTCGTACACGCCGAGCCGGTCGCTCCAGTACGCCTGGTCGAGCGTCCCGGAGTTCTCGCCGGTCCAGGTGACGTCGACCTTCTCGCGGAGCTGCCGCAGCGTCGCCCGCACCCGGTGCAGCCGGGGCCGCGACTCGGCGACCTGCACGCACGCGCCGCGCAGCGGCCCCTCACCGGTGTCCGGCACGACCCAGACCATCCGCTTGAGCAGGTCCATCGCCGACGACGCCAGCGTGTCCGCCATCGTCACGCCCCACTGCCAGCCGGTCGCGGCCAGCGTGCAGGGCAGGTGCCGGGACGGCACGTACGGCAGCGTCCCGTACTTCTTGCGCCACTCCCGCTGCGCCGACTCGGCCGCCGCGCGCACCCGTTCGAACGACCAGCCCGCGGTGTTCGACCCCTTCACCGCGAACTGGCGGGTGGTGATGTCCCGCGCCGCCAACCGGATCCGCACGTCCTCGTAGTGCTCGTGCAGGGTGTTCGCCAGCTCGTACGCCTTCTCCGCGACGGTCGTCGGCGCCTTGTGGTTGTTCGCCAGCCCGCCCGCGAGCCGTTCCAGCAGCGAGTTGCGGCCGCCGCGCCGGGACGCGGCCAGCCGGTTGTGCTCCTCGATCTTCTCCACGTACGTGCGGTTGCCCTGCCCCGACCACGCGCCCTGCACCTTCACGGCGGTGCTGACCGTGCTCGGGACCTCCCGGCGCTGGTGCGCGGGCGGTTCGGCGCCCTCGGGTTCGGCGTGCGGGAAGACCAGCAGCATCACCCGCCGCACCGGGCCGTTGGCGGGCATGCGGTCGATGGCTTCGAGGGCTTCACGGGTCGGGGTGTTGACCAGGACACCGCCGTCCACGGCGAAGCGCGACCGGTCGGCGTCGCTGTGCCTGGCCCACGACGCCACGTCGCCCATGTCCGGCTTGTTCGGGGTGGCCTGGCCGTTGACCGGGATGAAGGACGGTTCGAAGGCGATCGGGAACGAGGCGGAGGACCTCGCGGCGAGGGCCATCTGGAGGACCCGGCGCGGCAGGTCCTCCTGGGCGAAGTCGTCCCGGCCGGTGGTCTCGTCGGACGGGGTGGCCCAGTCGTAGGCGTCCCGGCGGAAGGAGAAGCTGCCCTGGTCGGCCACCTGGACGAGGGGTTGGCCGAGGTCGTCGTAGGAGACCTTGGGGACGCCGCCGAGGAGCGTGGTGGTGATGCGGAGGTCCACCGGGCGCTCTTCGGGCTTGGTGGGGGAGAAGTCGGTGGTGAGCCTGCCGAGCATCTCCTGGAGCCGGGGCAGGAAGAACTCGTCGCCCCGCAGGAGGGACACGGGCTGGCCCTGGAAGGGGGTGCGGAGGAGTTGCTCCATGCGGCCCTGCTCGGCCCAGAGGTCCCGGAGGCGGGTGAGGTCCGCGTTGTGGCTGACCTGGGACAGCGCCAGGGCCGCGCCGTTGATGCCGCCCGCCGACGTACCGGTGATGACGTCGGCCCTGGCCGTGCAGCCGACCATCCGGAGGAGGTGCTGGTAGGTGGTGCCCTGTCTGGTGAGGCGGTCCAGTTCGAGGACCACCCCGCCCATCCAGACGGCGAGGCTCACGCCACCGTTGAGGACCACGGCGAACCGGATCTGCTCCTGGGGTACCTCGGCCATGTGGGACTCCTCCGTCGGACCTCCACGACGGAGCGATCTTGCCGGCAAACCGCGGTCGGTGGATGGCAATGGGGAGTTACGAATTGATCGTCCGGTGTGGAGCGGGGATCAGGCGCCGGACAGTCAGCCGCTCTCGTCGCGTGCGGCCGTTTCAGCGGTAGTCGCTGGTCGGGGGGAGGGGGTCGCGGCGCATCAAGGGGTAGAGCTGTTTGCGGGCGACCAGAACGCAGAGGGCGAAGGTGATCACCGCTCCTGTCACCGCCTGCGGCACGACGTAGGCGCGGCCGTCGAAGGTCGAGCCCGTCGGCGGCAGGATGATGGCGATGAAGGCGCTGGTGGTCATCGCGAAGCCGCGGAAGCGCTTTGCCACCACGGCCGTCGCCAGTGGCAGTGCTGCCCAGAGGACGTACCAGGGCTGTAGCACCGGGCCCAGCACGAGTACCGCGCCCAGGCCCGCGCCCAGGCCGTTGACCGCCTTGATGCGGCCTCGGAAGCTCTTCCACAGCAGGGTCACCACGATCGCGACCGACACCGCCTGGCCGAGGATCCTGGCCAGCGCGATGGTGGCCTCGGTGTGGTTGCCCAGGGACAGGGTGATGCCGAGGCCGCCCGCGAGGTAGCCGAGCGCCGTCGGCGGGGACATCCAGCTCTTCACCGTGGTGGCCACGTTGAGCGTCGACGTCCAGCCGAAGCCGTAGCCCGTGCCGAGGCAGACCAGGGCGGTGACGGCCGCCGCCACGACCGTCATGAACGCGGCCGCTCTCACGAGGTCGGAGAACCTGCCGCCGAGCCTGCGGGCGACCATGACGCCGAGGAAGCCGAGCGCGAGCATGGCGGGGATCTTCACCATGGCGCCCATCACGATCATGGTGGCGCCCAGGACGACCCACACCAGCTCCTCGCGGGTCACGGGTGGTGGTGTCGCCCCGCGTTTGAGGACCGGCATCCTCCTCAGCGCGAGTTCCAGGCCGACGAGCATGAGGCCGATCGCCAGGCCGTCGTTGTGCACGCCGACGACGATGTGGAACAGCACCAGCGGGTTCAGCGCGCCCAGCCAGAGGGCGCCCACCGGGGGGACGCCGAAGCGGCGGGCGAGCCTGGGCAGGGCCCACACGATCATCGCCAGGCCGACCAGCGCCAGCAGGCGGTGCAGGAAGACGCCCGGCAGGACGTGGTCGCCGGTCAGCATCGCGATGACCCGACCCCCGGCCAGGAACAGCGGGCCGTACGGGGCCGGGGTCTCGCGCCAGATGTTCGGCACGTTCATCGTCAACGGGTGCTCGACGCCGAGCGCCGGGGCCGGGCCGAGCTCGTACGGGTCCTGGCCGCGGGCGGCGATCTCGCTCTGCGCGAGGTAGCTGTAGACGTCCCGGCTGAACATGGGGAGCGCGAACACCAGCGGCATCGTCCACATGAGCAGGGTCCGGTCCAGCTGGCTGCGGGTGGCCAACCGGATCCGGCCGGGGCGGACGAACCTGGCCAGCCAGAGCCACGCGGAGACGATCATGAACACGCCGGTCCACACGAGGCCGATCGCGACGCTGGGCATCCGCACGAACAGGCCCAGCACCGGCGTGCCGGGCAGCGGGCTGAAGACCGGGGCGGCGCCCGCGCCGAGCGAGCCGACGACCATCAGCAGGGCGCCGACCGTGCCCCAGCGGCGGATCACGTCCAACTGCCTGCGCTCGGGCGCGTCGAGTGGACCGGGTTCGGTCGCCGTCATTCCCGCACTGGTCCCCACTCCGCCTGCCGCCACGTCGAGAGGGTAGCGACCAGGGGAGACTGGTGACCCGGGTCACCCGGTGGGGGCGGATCTTTGCGACCGCCGGCTAAATAAGCAACACTGGTGTTGTGAAATACGCCGGGACCGATTCGCCCGCCTCCACAGGCGGAGTCGAAGCACCCGTCGCGCCCCCAGGGCACGACGGGCGGACCAGGCGGGGCGTCGCCAGGCTGCTGCTGGAGCAGGGCCCGGTCACCGCGGCAGCAGTTGCCGAGGTGCTCGGACTCAGTCCCACGGCGGTGCGCAGGCACATCGACGCCCTCGTCGCCGACGGCGAGGCGACCAGCAGGGAAGCACCCCGGACGGGCCAGCGCGGTCGTGGCCGTCCGGCGAAGCTGTTCCTGCTGACCGAGTCGGGACGGGCCCGCTTCGGGCACGCCTACGACGACCTCGCCGTGGCCGCTCTGCGGTTCCTCGCCGAACAGGGCGGGGAAGAGGCGGTACGGGCCTTCGCGGAACGCCGGATGGCCGCACTGGTCGACCGGCACCGCGCCGCGATCGTGTCCCTCCCCAGCCCGGTCGAGAGGGCCAAGGCCCTTGCGAGCGCGCTGAGCAGGGAGGGATACGCTGCCTCGACGCGCAACGTGGGCGCGGGTGAGCAGTTGTGCCAGCACCACTGCCCGGTCGCCCACGTGGCCGCCGAGTTCCCACAGCTGTGCGAGACCGAGACGGCGACGTTCGCCGACCTCCTCGGATCCCACGTCCAGCGACTGGCGACGATCGCACGCGGCGACGCCGTGTGCACCACGCACATCCCGAACACCGCAAAGACCCCAGATGGAGGGGAGCCCGCATGACTGCCGCTGCCGAGCAGCGCACGCCCACCACGGTGCAGTCTGAGCCGCTCAGCCAGGAAGAGACCCTGGCGAGTATCGGCAACTACGAGTTCGGCTGGTCCGACTCAGACGCTGCTGGTACGAGCGCACGCCGAGGCCTGAACGAGGACGTCGTCAGGGACATCTCGGCGAAGAAGAGCGAACCGGGGTGGATGCTGGAGCACCGCCTGAAGGGGCTTCGCCTGTTCGAGAAGAAGCCGATGCCGACGTGGGGTTCCGACCTCTCCGGCATCAACTTCGACTCGATCAAGTACTTCGTGCGCTCGACCGAGAAGCAGGCGACCTCCTGGGAGGACCTGCCCGAGGACATCAAGAACACGTACGACCGGCTGGGCATCCCCGAGGCGGAGAAGCAGCGCCTCGTGGCCGGTGTCGCCGCGCAGTACGAGTCCGAGGTGGTCTACCACCAGATCCGCGAGGACCTGGAAGCGCAGGGCGTCATCTTCAAGGACACCGACACCGCGCTCAAGGAGCACCCGGAGCTCTTCCAGGAGTACTTCGGCTCGGTCATCCCCTCGGGTGACAACAAGTTCTCCGCGCTGAACTCCGCGGTGTGGTCCGGCGGCTCGTTCATCTACGTCCCCAAGGGCGTCAAGGTGGACATCCCGCTCCAGGCCTACTTCCGGATCAACACGGAGAACATGGGTCAGTTCGAGCGGACGCTGATCATCGTCGACGAGGGTGCCTACGTGCACTACGTCGAGGGCTGCACGGCGCCGATCTACTCCTCGGACTCGCTGCACTCGGCCGTGGTCGAGATCATCGTGAAGAAGGGCGGCCGCTGCCGCTACACGACGATCCAGAACTGGTCGAACAACGTCTACAACCTGGTCACCAAGCGCGCCAAGGCCGAAGAGGGCGCGACCATGGAGTGGATCGACGGCAACATCGGTTCCAAGGTGACCATGAAGTACCCGGCGGTCTTCCTCATGGGCGAGCACGCCCACGGCGAGGTCCTCTCGATCGCGTTCGCGGGCGAGGGCCAGCACCAGGACGCCGGCGCGAAGATGGTCCACATGGCGCCGCACACCTCCTCGACGATCGTGTCGAAGTCGGTGGCGCGCGGCGGTGGCCGCACGTCGTACCGCGGCCTGGTGCAGATCAACAAGCGGGCGCACCACTCGAAGTCCACGGTGAAGTGCGACGCGCTGCTGGTCGACAACATCAGCCGCTCGGACACCTACCCCTACGTCGACGTCCGCGAGGACGACGTGCAGATGGGCCACGAGGCCACGGTCTCGAAGGTGTCCGCGGAGCAGTTGTTCTACCTGATGTCGCGCGGCCTCACCGAGGACGAGGCCATGGCCATGATCGTGCGCGGGTTCGTCGAGCCCATCGCGCGCGAACTGCCCATGGAGTACGCGCTGGAGCTGAACCGCCTGATCGAACTGCAGATGGAAGGGGCCGTCGGCTGACATGGCCGTGTCAACAGAGGCCCAGCACGGCCTGTCCGACCACTCGCACGGCGCCGGGGCAGCGATCCCGGTGTCGTCGCGGGCGGACCACTTCGCCTCGTTCGACGTCGACGCCTTCGAGGTGCCCGGCGGCCGCGAGGAGATCTGGCGCTTCACCCCGATGAAGCGGCTCGCCAACCTGCACAACGGCGCCGCGGCAACGGGTTCCGCCACGGTCGAGGTCAAGGCCGCCGAGGGCGTCACCGTCGAGACCGTGCGGCGCGGCGACGCGCGGCTCGGTGTCGCGGGCACCCCCAGCGACCGGATCGCCGCGCAGGCGTGGTCGTCGTTCACCGACGGCACGCTGCTCACCGTCGGCAAGAACGCGGAGATCGCCGACCCGACGCTGGTCACGGTGACCGGCGCCGGTGTCGGGCAGGTCGCCTACGGGCACCTCCAGATCCGCACGGAGCTGTTCTCCAAGGCCGTCGTGGTGATCGACCACCGCGGCTCGGGCGCGTACGCGGACAACATCGAGTTCGTGGTCGGCGACGGCTCGCACCTCACCGTCATCTCGGTCCAGGACTGGGCCGACGACGCGGTGCACGTCTCCTCGCACCACGCCTCGCTGGGCCGCGACGCGACCTTCCGGCACACGGCCATCACGCTGGGCGGCGACGTCGTCCGCCTCACCCCGACGGTGACGTACACCGGCAAGGGCGGCGACGCGGAGCTGAACGGCCTGTACTTCGCCGACCACGGCCAGCACCTCGAACACCGCACGTTCATCGACCACGCGGTCTCGAACTGCCGCAGCAACGTCGTCTACAAGGGCGCGTTGCAGGGCGAGGGCGCGCACACGGTGTGGATCGGCGACGTGCTGATCCGCGCGGCGGCCGAGGGCACCGAGACGTACGAGCTCAACCGGAACCTGGTCCTCACCGACGGCGCCCGCGCCGACTCGGTGCCGAACCTGGAGATCGAGACCGGTGAGATCGTCAGCGCGGGCCACGCGTCCGCCACGGGTCGCTTCGACGACGAGCAGCTGTTCTACCTCCAGGCCAGGGGAATCCCGGAGGACCAGGCCCGGCGCCTGGTCGTGCGCGGCTTCTTCCACGAGATCCTGCTGAAGATCACCGTTCCCGAGGTGCGCGAGCGCCTGGAAGCCGCGATCGAGGCTGAGCTGGAAGCAGTAGGCGTGTGACGTGCCGACGCGTTCTCCTCAGCGGGGGCACACGATGATCAGAGCGTGTTCCTTCTCTGAACTGGACGACCGCAAGCCGTTCGCGGCCGACGTCGACGGGACTCCCGTGGTCGTCGTCCGCGACGGGGAGCGGGTGCACGCGTTGCACGACCTGTGCTCGCACGCGGCGGTGTCGCTGAGCGAGGGCGAGGTGACGAAGCAGGGGATCGAGTGCTGGCTGCACGGTTCCCGCTTCGACCTCACCACCGGTGAGCCGTCCTCGCCCCCGGCCTCCGAACCCGTCGACGTCTACTCCGTCGAAGTACGCGACGGCGACGTGTACGTCGCCGTCCCCCAAACCTGATCCACCACAGGAGAACAGCAGCATGGCCACGCTTGAGATCAAGGACCTGCACGTCACGGTCGTCACCGACGAAGCGCCCAAGGAGATCCTCAAGGGCGTCGACCTGACGATCAAGGCGGGCGAGACGCACGCCATCATGGGGCCCAACGGTTCCGGCAAGTCCACCCTGTCCTACGCCGTCGCCGGCCACCCGAAGTACACGGTGACCTCCGGCTCCGTCACGCTGGACGGCGAGGACGTGCTGGAGATGAGCGTGGACGAGCGCGCCCGCGCGGGTCTCTTCCTCGCGATGCAGTACCCGGTCGAGGTTCCCGGCGTCTCGATGTCGAACTTCCTCCGCACCGCCGCCACCGCCGTCCGCGGCGAGGCCCCGAACCTGCGCCACTGGGTCAAGGAGGTCAAGGGCGCGATGTCCGAACTGGACATCGACCCGGCCTTCGCCGAGCGCAGCGTGAACGAGGGCTTCTCCGGCGGCGAGAAGAAGCGCCACGAGATCCTCCAGCTGGGCCTGCTCCAGCCGAAGATCGCGATCCTCGACGAGACCGACTCCGGTCTGGACGTCGACGCGCTGCGCGTCGTGTCCGAGGGCGTCAACCGCTACAAGGCCTCCGGTGAGGTCGGCGTCATGCTGATCACGCACTACACCCGGATCCTCAAGTACATCTCGCCCGACTTCGTGCACGTCTTCGCGAACGGCCGCATCGTCGAGTCCGGCGGCCCGGAGCTGGCCGACGTGCTGGAGAACGAGGGTTACGTGAAGTACACCGGTAGCACGGAAGCAGCGAAGGTCTGAGTTTGTTGCACCTGTTGACGGTTACGGTTTTCTGAGAGGAGGCGTCGGAGAGTGACCACCACCGCTGCTCCACTGGACGTCGTTGCTTTGCGCGCCGACTTCCCGATCCTGGCGCGCACGGTCCGTGAAGGCAAAAGGCTGGTCTACCTGGACTCCGGCGCCACCTCGCAACGGCCGACCCAGGTGCTCGACGCCGAACGGCGTTTCCTGGAGACGTCGAACGCGGCCGTGCACCGCGGCGCGCACCAGCTCGCCGAAGAGGCGACGGACGCGTACGAGAGCGCTCGGGCGCGGATCGCCGACTTCGTCGGTGCCACGCCCGACGAGCTCGTGTTCACCAAGAACGCCACCGAGGGCGTCAACCTCGTCGCGTACGCCATGGGCAACGCGGCGATCTCCGGCCCGGAGGCCCAGCGCTTCCTGGTCGGCCCCGGTGACGAGATCCTGATCACCGAGATGGAGCACCACGCGAACCTGGTGCCGTGGCA
>DATMCA010001074.1:0-7519 GCA_035559015.1 Umezawaea sp.
CAGCGGTCCGCCGAGGGTGGCGGTGAAGAGCGAGGTGAGCGCCGAGACGTTCCCGGTGACCGCTCGGGCGTTCGCGGTGATGCCGTCGACGCGCTCCAACTGCGTGTTCACGTGGGTCAACGTCTGGTTGGCCTCGGTGAACAGCGGGTCGGTGTTCTCGTGCGCCTTGCGGATCGCGATCGTCGCCTCGTCCAACGTCTTACCGAGCTTGATCAACGGAATCGCCAGCAGCAGCACGAGCAGCACGAAAGCGCCTGCTGCTACCAGCGCGGCGATCTGCCCTGGCGACACGGATCCTCCTGGGGAATTCACGGTGTGGAAGGGCCCCAAGGTTAGCGTGCGTCCCCCGAATGGACCCGATTGGATCGCCGTTGCTCCGACTAGCGTGGTCACCGGCAGTGAAGTGATCGTTACAGCGGACTGGAGGACCGGTGCGGCCGGTGACCAACCTGGACGACTACCGGGCCGTGTCGAGGCCTGGTGCGAACCGTCCACCGGAGGACGCCGACCTGGTCGGCGTGCCCGCTCCCCCGCTGCCGACCCTGACGGACGGGTGGTCCGCGCGCGCCGTCGACCCGGACACGTTCGACCTCGAACTCGTGCACCGGTGGATGCAGTCGCCGCACGTCGCGGCGTTCTGGCAGCAGGCGTGGTCGCGCGAGCTGTGGGACCGGGAGCTGCGGACGCAGCTGGCGGGCGTGCACTCGCTGCCGTGCCTGGTGGGCCGCGACTCGACGCCGATGCTGTACCTGGAGATCTACCGCGCGGCCCGCGACCAGGTGGCCCGCTGCTACCGGGCGCTGCCGCACGACATCGGCGTGCACGTCGCCGTCGGGGACCTCGCGCTCACCGACCGCGGCCTGGTCCGGTCCGTGCTGCCGGTGCTGACCGAGGCGCTGTTCGAGGCCGACCCGCTGTGCACCCGCGTGCTGCTGGAGCCGGACGTGCGCAACAAGCGGGCCATCGCCTCGTTCCACGCCGGCGGTTTCGAGCCTGTCGGCGAGATCATGCTGCCGGGCAAGGTGGCCCTGCTGATGATCCACTCCCGTTAGGGGTGTCCACGGCGTCGCGACGGGGCGACCCGCGTCAGCCGCTGCCGGACGACCGCTGAGCGCGGGTGACGGCGTACTCGACGTCGCCGTGCTCGCAGCCCTCGATCGGGTTGTCCCAGGAGAGGTGGAAGATCCGCCTCGGCGGCGTAGCCCAGACCCCACGCGGCGCGGGTGAGGCGGTAGCCGAGTTGGGCGGTGCCCGCCCGGTCCCGTTCGCTCGACCCGAGCGACATCCAGCCGAGGAAGGCGCCGTCGCGGTCCTCAGCCGCCCGGACGCCGAGTTCGGGCCGCTCGACGAACCCGCGCAGGGCCTCCAGGACCTCGGCGCGCGGGATCGGCACGCCGCCGGTGAGGTGGCGCAGGACCTCGGGGTCGGAGTCGAGGGCGACCAGGTCGTCCGCGTCCGACTCGGTGAACCGGCGCAGCACCAGCCGTTCGGTCTCCAGGAACACCTCAGCCACCGGCGGCCTCCCACTCGGCCCTGGTGATCGCGTACTCGACGTCACCGTGCTCGCTGCCCTCGATCGGGTACGGCCAGTCCTGGTGGAAGACCCGGACCTGCCGCAGCCCCGCCTTCTCCATGACCCGCCGCGACCCGGTGTTGACCACCATGGTCTCGGCGTACACGCGGTCCACGCCGAACTCGGCGAAACCCTTGTCGATCAACGCCTTCGAGCCCTCGGTGCCGTACCCCAGGCCCCACGCGGCCTTGACGAACCGGTAGCCCAGCTCGACCTGGTTCGGCGGGTCGTGGGGTTGCGGGCGGAAGTGGAACCAGCCGAGGAACGAACCGGCCCGGTCCTCGACGGCCCAGAAGCCGAACCCGGCGAACCTCTCGTAGTAGCCCAGGAACGCGGGCAGGTAGTCGTCCACGATCTCGGCCCGCGGTGTCGGCACGCCGCCGGTGATGTAGCGCATGACGTCCGGGTCGGCGTCGAGCGCGACCAGGTTGTCCACATCGGACTCGGTGAACCGGCGCAGCACCAGCCGTTCGGTCTCCAGGAAGGTGTTCACAGCCGCGCCAGGGTGAGGTAGGCGAACCCGAGGTGGCCGCGGTAGCCGTGCAGCCACGTGTCGCGGTGCGCGTCGACGACGGCGCGGACCGCGGCGGCTTCGGGGTGGTCCGGGTTCTCCAGCAGCCAGCGTTCACGACCGGCGCACCAGTGCGACTCGAAGCTGTCCCACTCGTCGAGGTTGGCGGTGGCGAGCGACAGCAGGCGGTACCCGGTCGCCATCGCGAGGTCGACCAGTTCGGCGATCGTGCCGTAGTCGTCCGGCGTGGCGTCGAGGCGCGCCAGGATGTCGGCGGTCGGCGGTTTCTCCCAGAAGGCGTCGCCCAGCAGGAGTACGCCACCGGGCTTGATCCGCTCGCGCATGGCTTCGAGGGTCCGGCGGGTGTCGCCCCAGGCGTGGCCGGCCCCGATGGAAAGGGCCACGTCCGCGGGCGGCGCCTCCCACGTGGTCACGTTCGCCAGGTCGAGCCGGACGTGCTCCTGGATGCCGCGCTTCTCCGCGTTCTCCCGGCCCCGGCTGACGCCCGACGCGTCCTCGTCCACCCCGAGCCCGCGCGCGGTCGGCTCGGTCTCCAGGATCCGCAGCAGCAGCTCGGCCCAGCCGCACCCGAAGTCGACGACCGTCTTCCCCGCGAGGGGTTGCAGGGTGGTGATCAGGCCGTAGGCGCGCGCGTCCGACATCGGGGCGTTGAAGTCGAGGTACGCGTGGCCGTTCTTCGGGGCGGGGTTCACGGCGCCACGGTGGCACCTCCGCCCGCCGCGGTCACCCGATTTTCAGTCCTCGCCGCGGACGACCTTGCGGAGCCTCGGCAGCCGTTCGGCCAGCACGCGCTCGGCGCCGCGCGGGGTCGGCTCGTAGTAGTCGCGGCCGATCAGGTCGTCCGGCGGGTACTGCTGGGTGAGCACGCCCTCGGCCACGTCGTGCGGGTACCGGTAGCCCTTGGCGTTGCCGAGCTTCTCGGCGCCCGCGTAGTGGCCGTCGCGCAGGTGCGGCGGGACCGCGCCGGTCGCGCCCTGGCGGACGTCCGCCATCGCCGCGCCGATCGCCGTCGTCACGGCGTTCGACTTCGGGGCCGTCGCGAGGTGGATCGCGGCCTGGGCGAGGTTCAGCGTGCACTCGGGCATGCCGATCGTCTGCACCGCCGACTGGGCGGCCGTCGCCACCAGCAGCGCCATCGGGTCGGCCATGCCGATGTCCTCGCTGGCGTGGATCACCAGCCGCCGCGCGATGAACCTCGGGTCCTCGCCCGCCTCGATCATCCGGGCCAGGTAGTGCAGCGTCGCGTCCACATCGGACCCGCGCAGGGACTTGATGAACGCGCTCGTCACGTCGTAGTGCTGGTCGCCGTCGCGGTCGTACCGCACCGCCGCGCGGTCGACCGTCGCCTCCAGCAGCGGCAGGTCGAGCACCCCGTCCTGCTCCTGGAGCGCCGAGTCGGCCGCCGCCTCCAACGCCGTGAGCGCCCGCCGCGCGTCGCCGCCCGCCAGCCGCACGAGGTGGTCCTCGGCGTCCCGCGCGACCGACACCTTCCCGCCCAGCCCGCGCTCGTCCGCGATCGCCCGGCGCACCAGTTCGCGCACGGCGTCGTCGGTGAGGGGCTTCAGCTGGAGCACCAGCGACCGCGACAGCAGCGGTGAGACGACGGAGAAGTACGGGTTCTCGGTGGTCGCGGCCACCAGCAGCACGATCCGATCCTCCACGGCTCCCAGCAGCGCGTCCTGCTGGGTCTTGGAGAACCGGTGCACCTCGTCGATGAACAGGACGGTCTGCTCCCCCGACCGCACGAGCCGCTTGCGCGCCTCGTCGATCACCGTCCGCACCTCCTTGACGCCCGCGGACAGCGCCGACAGGGCGGAGAAGCGCCTGCCGGTCGCCTGCGACACGAGGGTCGCGAGCGTCGTCTTCCCGGTGCCGGGAGGCCCGTACAGCATCACGGAGGCGGGCGCGGCACCCTCGACCAGCCGCCGCAGCGGGGCTCCGGGGCCGAGCAGGTGGTCCTGCCCGACGACCTCGTCCAACGACGCGGGCCGCATCCGCACCGCGAGCGGAGCGTTCGCCGCGATCCGCGCGGCCCTCTCCTCCGGGGTGGCGCCGAACAAGCCCTCGTCGAACAGCCCTTCGTTCACGTGTTCGAACCTACCGGGGAGGTCCGACAGCACGCGAAACAGCACGGTGGGTATCGAGTCGAACGCGGATAGTATTGCTACCCCGGCGGTGTCGGCGGTTCGCGGAACCCAGCGGCCCCGCGGGCCCGTCCGAGGGAGCTGATGTGGTGGCGAGCGACCGGGAGCGGTACCTGGCGGGCCGGGAGATGTCCGCCGCGGGCAGGACCGCCGAGGTCGTGAACCGCGTGGCCGAGCTGCGGTCCGTCCTCACCACCGGCGTCGGCCGTTCCGCGCGCGTCGACGTCCGCCTCCTGCGCAAGCAGGCGTGGACGCCCCCGCTCGACCTGGGTGACCTCGCCGAACCGCGGCCCGCGCCGGCGTGGCGGGAGTTCGAACCCCCTCACCTCGGACCGCTGGGCCTGCTGTTCGGCCGGGCGCGGCACCACCGCGAGGTGGCGCAGGCCAGGACCGCGTTCGAGGAGGCGGTCCGGTGGCACGACGAGGAGGAGACCGCCCGGCTGCGGCAGGTCGCGGAACTCCGCGAGCGGCACGACGCCCGGCGGAAGCAGGACGAGAAGGCCGTCACCGACCACAACCGCGAGCTCGACGAGTTCGCCCGGAAGCTGGCCCGCCGGGACCCGGAGGCCGTCGAGCGGCACCTCGGCCTGGTGCTGGCGGCGATCCCGCTGCCGTCCGGGTTCCCCCGGCACGCGGAGGTGGCGTACCGCCCGGAGACGGCGACGGCGGCCGTCCGGGTGGAACTCCCGCCGCGCGAGGTGGTCCCGCTCGTGCGCGCCTTCACCTTCGACCGCGGGGAGGACCGGGAGCTGTCGGAGCCGCGGCCCGCCGAGGAGGTGGCCGAGCTGTACCGGTCGGTCGTCGGCCAGGTGGCGCTGCTGGTCGCGCGCGACCTGTTCGACGCCGACGCGCACCTGACGGCGGTCCGCGTCGACGGCCACGTGCGGGCCGCCGGGCACCCGTGCCTGATCAGGCTCGTCGCGAAGCGGACGGCCCTGGAGAGGATCGCCCTGCGCAAGATCCCGCCCGCCGTCTGCCTCCGGCGGCTCGACGCCGAGGTCTCCCCGGCCCCTTACGACTACGCACCGGTCGGACCCCCGGACGCGGAGGGCATGCTGTCGCCATGACCGCACTCACGTTCAGCCATGGCGACGCCCTGATCATCGTGGACGGTCAGGTGTTGGAGGTCTTCCGGAAGAACGTGGAGGGCTCCAACCGGATCCCGTTGGCCTGGCTCGGGGCCTGGCTCGACACCGAGCGGATGCGGATCGCGATCGGCGCGCGCACCATCTCGGGCGGGCCGGTCTACGCCGAGCGGCCCCAGTCCCTCACCGGGTTCTGGCGCCTGCCCATCCAGGCCGAGGCGGTACCCGACCTCCGCGCGTTCTTCGCCGAGGTCTCCGCCCTGGCCGGGAAGGCCGCCGCCTGGTCCTAGCTGTGCAAGAATGGTTTCCCGTGCCGTCATCCCCCGTTCACGCGCGCGCTGTCCTGCTCGCGGGCCCCTCGGGCTCGGGCAAGTCCCACCTCGCCGCCCAGCTCGGTTGGCCGGTGCTGCGGTTGGACGACTTCTACCGCGACGACGACGATCCGCTGCTCCCCCGTGACGCGACGGGGTTGGCCGACTGGGACGCCGCGGACTCGTGGAACACCGGCGCGGCACTGGCCGCGGTGGTCGAACTGGCGCGGACCGGCCGGGTCGAGGCACCGACGTACTCGATCAGCGAGAGCCGCAAGACCGGCTGCCACACCGTCGAACTGGGGACCGCTCCCGCCTTCATCGCCGAGGGCCTGTTCGCCGACCGCCTGGTGGCCGGCTGCCGGGACGCCGGGGTGCTCGCGGACGCGATCGTGTTGTCGCCCAACGCACTGGTGACGTTCGCGCGGCGGTTCGTGCGGGACGTGTTGGAGGCCCGCAAACCGATCCCGGTGCTCGCGCGGCGGGGTTTGCGGCTGCTGCGGAACCAGCCGGAGGTCGTGCGCCGGTGTGCGCGGGCGGGGATGCGGGTCGTTCGACCGGCACGCGCACGGGCGGACCTGACGGCGCTCGAGGTACCGGTCCCGGCGTAGGTCGAACACCAGGCGCCGCCCACTTCTCCTGGACGGCGACAGGTCGCCGGCGGGGAAGTTACACGCTGGGTATTCGCGTGAACGCGGATAGTATCGACTGGTCGACGTGGATCCGGACGCGGAAGTCCGCCGAGGTGCCGAACGACAACGCAAGGTCACCGCCTTGCGCGGGAAGCACGCCGACGACCAGCGGTGGCAGAAGAGGAACCGCACCCCTACGACCTGGAACCGATCAAGCCGCTCCTCGACTTCGACCTGAGCAAGTTCGCCTTCGTGGAGGGCATGGACGCGGTGGTGGTGAACCAGTCCACGCTGGTGGGCGGGTTGAGCATCGTGCAGGCCAAGCGCTACAGCAAGGTCGTCGGCGTCAACCACGTCCGCGAACTCGCGGGCGCCGTGGAGGAGAAGAAGGCGGGGCGGGGAATCCTGGTGACCACGTCGTGGTTCGCCAAGGGGTGCCGGACGAAGGCCCGCGAGCACGGCCGGATCGACGGCGCGGAACTCAAGCACCTGCTCAAGGAGCACCTCGGCGAGGACACCTTGATCGGGATCGAGGGCCGCCCCGCCAACAGCGGATCGACGTCGTGAAGTCGCGAGGTGTGCGGGAACTGCGGGCCACTGCCTCGTGATCGACCACGACCACGTCGGACCCGAGGTGCACCTGGCCACCAGCGCGAACGGTTCACCCGCGGCGTTGTGGTGAACGTCCGGTGCCGGTTGTTGCACTGGTATGGCCATAACGGGTGTTTGGCAACTACCGTGAACCCGTGTCCGAAACCATCGCAATGCACATGAGCGACGGCCTGCTGAACGCGCCGACCTCGCTCCTGTTCGTCGTGGTCGCGGTCGTCGGGGTCGGGGTGGCGCTGGCGAAGGCGCGCGGCGACCTGGACGACCGGACCGCACCCATGGCGGGCTTGGTGGCGGCGTTCGTGTTCGCCACGCAGATGCTGAACTTCCCGGTGCTGCCGGGTGTCAGCGGTCACCTCCTGGGCGGCGCGCTGGCGGCCATCCTGGTCGGGCCGTGGGTCGGTGCGCTGTGCGTGACGATCGTGCTGGTGCTCCAAGCCCTCCTGTTCGCCGACGGCGGGGTGACGGCGCTCGGTGCGAACGTCACCAACATGGCGCTGATCGGCACCGCGACCGGGTACCTGATCGCCGTGTCGCTGCGCCGCTTCGCGCGCCGGGGCAAGGGCGGGATCGCCGCGGTGGCGTTCGTGTCCGCGTTGGTGAACACCGTGGTCGCGTCGGGCGGGTTCGTGC
>DATMCA010001075.1:0-2703 GCA_035559015.1 Umezawaea sp.
GTCCGGCAGAGCGCCGTCCTCCCGGGGGTCGTGCCAGACAGACCCGCCCCCGGCCGCCGCCGTCGCGGTGCGGGCCTTCGCGTCGGCGAAGGCGGGGTTCTCCGTGTCGGGGAGGGTGTCGCTGTTGCCCTTGACGGCGCGGCTCACCGTCTCGACCCCGGCGGAGATGAACACGTCGCCCTCGCCGGCCCGGATCGCGTGCATCGCCATTCTGGTGGTCTGCAATGACGACGAGCAGTACCGGGTGATCGTGGCGCCGGGCAGATGGTCGTATCCGAGCCGGACAGCCACCACGCGCGCCAGGTTGAACCCCGATTCGCCGCCCGGCTGCCCGCAGCCCAGCAGGAGGTCGTCGATGGCCTCGGGGTCCAGTTGCGGGACCTGGTCGAGCGCGGCCCGCACGACGGTCGCCGCCAGGTCGTCCGGGCGCATGTCTCGAAGGCTTCCTTTGAAGGCGCGCCCGATGGGTGAGCGCGCCGCTGCGACGATGACCGCTTCTGCCATGCCTCTGACGGTAGACATTGCGGGGTCCACGCCCATCGGGCCGCGAGCACAAATCGGCGGGGCGGCTTGTGCCCCGCAGACGAGCATGTGATCCGCGCAGCGGGCCCCGTCGGCGAGTTGGGCCAACGCCCACGTGCGCATCGCCGCGACCATCGCGAGACACTCACCGGGCGCGGCGGCACCCACGGCACGACGCCGTGCGGTGCCGGGATGTCAACAGGTCTCGATGTGCCGCACGGGGGCGCGATCGCGCACGGCAGACAGCCGCCGCCGTTGTCGCCGCCGCAGCGTGTGAACAAGGGCAGGAATCTGCGCACTGGCCCTTCAAAGCCGGCCGGTTGTCCGGAAACGGCTCAATGAGGTGATCTCAACAAGAAGTGCGTAGTTGGACATTCTCAATTCGGGTGAGCACGAGCGCGGCCTGGGCGAGTTCGCCGATGCGGCGGGGGCTGACGGTGACCCGTTGGAGTGCTCGCCAGCGGCCGGTGAGCAGGGCGAAGCCGCGTTCGCCGAGGCAGCGGGTCGAGCGCAGCAGGGCGTTGTAGGCCTGGTTGTCCAGGGCGAGGACCTGCCCGTCGGCGGGCTGCTTGACCGGTGTCTTGATGCCCTGGCCGGCGCCGTCGTAGCCGGAGTCGGCCAGCGTGGGCAGGTCGAGCTGGGCGGCGGCCCAGTGCAGCGCGCCGATGACGCCGGCGTCACGGGCCACGGTCAGGTCGTGCAGGTGACCCGGCGCAACCTCGGACACGAAGATCGGCTGGCCGTCAGGGCGGATGACCGCTTGAACGTTGCCGCCCGGAGCGCGGTGCTTCCCGGAGTACCAGGCGTTGATCGTCTCACCCTTCACGCTGTCGGTGGTCTCCGCGCAGCGGTCGGTACGGATCAGCTTGCCGTCGAGCACGACGTGCGACCAGCCCTGCTCGGCCACCTCCTGCAGAGCTTCGTGCAGGTCGGGGGCCTGCGCGGCGAGCACCCGAACACCTTCGTCGCGGTAGCGGTAGGCCGTCGCCCGCGGCACCCCGAACCCGGCGCCGATGACCGCGACCTCGCCCTTGGTGCGTAACCACACCAGCACCAGCAGCGCTTGGCGGAAGCAGGTCAGCAGGCGGGTCCCCTTCCGGGTACCGCGGGCGCGGCGCTCGGCGCGCAGCAGCTTGGCCAGCTCGCAGACCAGTTCGCGGGGGACATCGAGCATGGCAGGATAGGCGATCACGTGGGGTCCTCGGCAGGTTGGATCTTGTGGAAGAGAACTCCCTACCGCGGACCCCCCGTACCTTCCTGCAACAGCCCATCTTCGGCGTGTCGGGCCCCTCACCCTGCCGATCTTGTTGAGATCACCTCACTACCGACCTACAACCTGACCTAAGATCCACGTGAGACAGAGAGGACCTGTCTAGCAGTAGGTTGTGGCGGATGAGGATTTCGAGAAAGCCCTACGTGTAGAGGCGGATCGCGGATCGGTCACCCAGCCTGGCAGGCCGGTCGTGCTCAAATACTCAGGGCTCCGGGTCTGCCTCAGGGTGGTGATCGGACCGCGACGCCAGGACGGCGGCGGCGAGGCGCGAGATCAACCCGTCGTCGCTGAAGCGGTAGCCGAACTCGGCGTACGCAATTAGCTCCCGGTAGGCCAGCTCTCCAATTGGGCCCGGGTAAACCCGGCGGGCATGGCCCGCCGCCGCCCGGTAGCGTGATCTCTCGTGCAGCGGCAACTCCGCGGCGTCCCCGCGGATCTTCGGAGCCGCGGAAGATAGGTTCATGGTAATGAAGCGTGGACTTTCGCATTATTGATGATCTTCAGGCGGCTTCTGCGAGGACGTCGAGCAGGGTGCTGGTGATTTTCGCGTGGAGCGCGGGGTTGGCCGACATGGCTGTAATTCGTTGCTGCCACAGGTTTCTGCGCAGTGCGGCGAGCGCGTCGGCGAAGCTGGCGGTGTGCTTGTGGCGGTACCAGGGGCGGGTCCGCCAGCTGGTGGTGTCGGCGTGGGTGCTCAGGTACCAGCACCAGATGGCGGTGTGGAGCCACAGCGATAGCGCGGCGGCCCGGGCCGGGCCCTGGCCCTTCCAGGACTGGGGGTCTTCGCCGCCGAGGGCTTGTTTGGCGTCGCGGTTGGTCACCTCGATCGACCAGCGCCCGGTGTAGCCGGAGGCGATTGTGGCGGGGTCGGCGGCGGGTGCGGAGGTGACGAAGAAGTCGTCGGGTTG
>DATMCA010001076.1:0-5312 GCA_035559015.1 Umezawaea sp.
CCCGGTGGCGCCCGCGTGGTCGACGAGGTCCAGGGTCGCGGCCACCCGGATGGCCATCGGGGTGGCCAGGTCGGCCATGGAGAGGATGGACGGTGCCGCGCCTGGATGCTCCACCACCCGAACCTATCGACACCGACAACCGGTTTACGCCAGCCGGATGGTCAGCGTGGTCCAGGCACCCAGGTGGACGCGGTCGCCGTCGGCGAGCGGGTGGGGGGCGTTGGGCGGCAACGGGGTGTCGGAGCCGTTGACGGTGGTGCCGTTGGTGGAGTCCAGGTCCACCACGGACCACGTGCCCGCGGTGCGCACGAGCATCGCGTGGCCGGCGGAGACACCGAGGTCCTCGGGTGGGCCGATGAGGTCGATGTCGGGGAAGATGCCGCGCGAGCGGCTGCGGCGGCCGATGCTGATCCGGTCGTCGTGCAGGACGAAGCGGCGTTCCGGGCAGTAGAGCGGGAACTCGACGGCGGCGGAGTCCGGGCCGCCCGCGGCGACGACCCGGTCGAAGTAGGCGCGGTCGGCGGTGACGACGGCGTGCCACGTCGCCGGGGTCGGCGGCGGGGGGACCGGGGACGCGGCGGCGGTGTCGAGGGAGTCGTGGCCGCACTCCTCGCAGAAGCGGCCGACCTGCGAGGTCCCGCACGCCGCGCAGATCCGCGACGGGGCCGGCGCGGCGACGGGGTCCGGTTCGGCGGAGGTGGTGGTGGCCAGGGGGGTGCCGCAGACGTCGCAGTAGTCGTCGGTGGCGGTGTCGTGGCCCGCGGGACAGGTCGGCATCGCCTCAGGCCCTCCCGACCCTCTTGGTCACCGTCGAGCGGGTGTCCAGCGTCATCTCGTCGGCGTCCTCGACCTTCGGGCGCAGCTTGACCGTGCCGGTGACCGGGTCGACCACGTCGACGACCTTGGCCAGCAGCTTCGCGGTGTCGGTGTTGCCCGACGAGGTCGCCAGCGCCACCGCGCGGCCGAGCTTGGCCGTGGCGGTCTCGACGTCGCCGGACTTGCGGGCCTCCAGGCCGTCCTGGATGACCTCCGCCAGCTCCGCCTGCCCGGTGTAGTGGGCGACCTCGCGGTTGATGCGGGTCGACAGGGCGCTGTCGTCGGTCCACACCGCCAGCACCTTGCCCTGCCCGAGGACGCCCCCGCCCGCGGTGAGCAGGCTGACCCGGCCCGCGAGCATCTTGTCGCCCACGCCGGCGGCCTTGACCCGCACGCACACGTGGTAGTCGCGGCTCTCCGCGCCCCACGCGCCGGTCGGGTAGTCGCCGGTGCGCGGCCCGGACTCGGTGCGCCGGCCGGTCAGGTCCAGGACGGTGGGGGACACCTGCTTCACGAACCTCACCTCCGAGCCCTCCGGGGTCCACAGCCGCAGCGACACCCCGCCCACGGCCTTGCCCATCGCGGTCGCGGTCATGGAGCGGAAGTCGTCGGCCAGCCCCTGCGGGTCGGCGATGATGTCGACCGTGCCGAGCATCGCCTCGGCGACCTTGCGCAGCTCCTCGACCTGCCAGTCCGTGCCCACGCCCCGGCAGTCGCAGGTGAAGTGGCCGCTGATGGAGGCCAGCGTGCGGGACAGCTGCGCGGGCGTCTCGTGCTGGTTCTGGCCGTCGGTCAGCAGGATCGCGTGCTTGAGACCGCCGCGGTGCCCGGCCAGGACCCGGTCGGCCAGCGCGAGCCAGCGGCCCATGGCGGTGCCGCCGTCGGCGGTGAGGCCGCGCACGAGCCGCTTGGCCTCCAGCTTCGTGCGGGTGCTCGCGACCGCGAGGCCCGCCTCGCGCGGGTAGACCATGCGGACGGTGTCAGTGCCCTCGATGACCGCGAACGACACCCCGTCGCGCAGCGCGTCGATGGCGGTGACGGTGGCGTGCTTGGCGGCGTTGAGCTTCGCGGGCGGGTAGCGCATCGACCCGGAGCAGTCGACGATGATCACCTGGGCGATGTCGGCGGAGGACACCGGGGCGGCCGACACCCCGCTCGCGGAGACCGTGACGATCGCGTCGACCTCGCGCGCCCCCTCCGGCAGGTACTCGTTCTGGAAGACCTCCACGGCGAACTCGGCGGTCACGCCCCCACCCCCACTTCGATGACGACCACGGTGATGTTGTCGTGCCCGCCCGCGGCCAGGGCGGCGTCGACCAGCTGCCGCGCGACCGTCGCCGGGGTCGTGCCGCGGGGGCGGGCGGCGTCGAGGTCCTCGACCTCGGGCAGGTAGTTCCACAGGCCGTCGCTGCACAGCAGCACGATCCCGCCCTCCTCCGGGACGAGCGTCACCACGTGCGGGCTGACCTGCCCGGAGTCCCCGCCCAGCCAGCGCGACAGCACGTGGGAGCGGCGGTCGGTGACCGCCTCGGCCTCGGTCAGCACCCCGTCGGCGACCAGCTGCGCCGCCCACGTGTCGTCCTTGGTGAGCCGCCGCGACGGGGTCTTCGCGCCGTCGTCGGCCAGCCAGTAGGCGCGGCTGTCCCCGACCCAGCCGACGACCACGCCGCTGTCGGTGCGCATCGCCGACACGTACGTACAGGACGGCGCCACGTCCTGGGCCTCCGGGCGGGCCAGCTCACCGGCGGCGCGGTTGGCCGCCGCGACCGCCAGCACGGTCGCCCGCTCCGGGTCGGTGCCCTCGACCAGCGCGTCCACCAGCACGGCGTTGGCCGCGTCCACCGCGGCCTGCGACGCCTCGTCCGACCGCTCCGAGGAGGCGACGCCGTCGCACACGATCGCCGCGACCCCGCGGGCGTGCACGTGGCCGAACGCCATCGAGTCCTCGTTGCGGGCCCGGCGCCTGCCCCGGTCGCTGATCCCGGCGACGGTGGGCAGCACGAACTCCATCCGGTCCCGCCCGATCGGCTGGGACCGGCCGCACTGCTCGCAGAAGCCGTCGTCGTCGATGTCCTCGCTGCCGCACACGCACTGCGCGGCGGCGGTGCCGTCCGGACCGCCGACCGGGGTCGCGCGCACCAGCAGGTTGCGGCCGCACTCCTCGCAGAACCGGTCCTGGGCGCCGACGGGCGCGTCGCACTCGGGGCAGTTGGTCATGGTCACACCAGGGTCCGGGGTCGCACGGCGTTGGCTCGGTCCACCAGGGCGAAGCGTTCCTCTGGCGTGTCGGCGAGCCGCGCGAGGGTCCGGTAGTGGCGCTCCAAACCAAGCCTCAGGCCCCGGTCCGTCAGTTCGCACCCCAGCAGCTCCCCGTGCCCGTTGACCGACGTCGTGCTCCCACCGCCCGCGAGCCAGTCGAACGCGGCCTGCAGGACCTCGACGCTGAGCCGCGCTCGGCGGGCCACGTCGAGTTCCAGGGCCGCCAACCGTTCCGCCGCGCCCTCGATCGACGTGATCGCCGGGTCCCCGCCCGCACCGTGGTGCGCCTTGTCGGTCTGCGCCCGGATCGCGGACACCTGCGCGGCCACGTGGTGGCTGGAGGTCTCCGGGACGGTGTGCAGCACCGCCACGGCCCGGTCCCGCGTCCCCGCGGCCAGCAGCACGCGGGCCAGGCCGAACGCGGCCGACACGTAGGAGCGGTCCGTGCGCCACACCAGCTCGTAGTAGTGCGCGGCCTCGTCGGGGTTGCCGGTGGCCTCGGCGCACAACGCGATGGCGAGCTTCGGCGCGGCCTCACCGGGCAGCACGTCGTAGACCGCCTCGAACGCCGCCCGCGCGTCGGCCGGACTGCCCTCCACCAGGGCCGCGAGCCCGCGGTACCAGACGGGCCGCCAGTCGTCGGAGTCCACCAGCGACGGGTCGTCCGGGTCGAACATCGAGGTCGCGGTCAACCCGTAGAGCTCGCGGGTGGCCGCCTCGGACTGCCCGGCGTCGATCAGCGCCCGCACCAGCTGCAACCGCACCTCGGCGGTCGTCACGGGGGCGGCGCGCAGCGCGGCGATCCGCTCGGCGGCCTCCCCGGTGGTGGCGGTGGCCAGGAACCCGGCGGCCGGGTCGGTCGCGTCGACCTGCGGCACCGGCAGCGCCGCCGCGGCGGTGGGCAGGTCCGGGTCGCGTTCCGCGCCGAAGCACCGCCGTTCCGGGGTGAACTGCCGCGACAGGCCCGGACGCGGGTTGCCGTCCTCGGCGGCCAGCACCTCGCGCAGCACGCCGGTGAGCTGCTCGGCCATCTCCTCCGCGGAGGTGAACCGCAGCTCGGGGTTGGGGTCGGTCGCCCGGTGCAGGAACCGCCGGTAGGACTCGAACCGCGCCAGCAGCGGCTCCACCGCCGGGCTGGGCAGGCTGCCCTTGAACTTGCGGCGGAAGTCGAAGGAGAAGCTCATGACCGCCAGCGCGCGGCCCACGGTGTAAAGGTCGGAGGCCACCGACGGGCCGATGGTGCCGATCTCCGGGGCCTGGTAGCCGATCGTGCCGTAGATGGCGCTGCGATTGTCGCCGATGCGCCGCACCGCGCCCAGGTCGATCAGCTTGAGCTGCTCCTCGGTCTGGATCACGTTGTCCGGTTTGAAGTCGCAGTACAGCAGGCCCACGCCGTGCAGGTAGCCCAACGCGGGCAGGATCTCCAGCGCGTAGGCGATGGCCTGCGCGAGCGGCAGCGACTCCGTGCCGCCGCCCTGGCCGCGCAACTCCTTGATCATGTCCTTGACCGACTGGCCGCCCACGTACTCCATGACGATGTAGTCGACGAGGTCGCCGGTCTTGCGGTCCGCGTGCTGCACGAAATTGTGGATCTTGACGATGTTCGGGTGCTCGACCTCGGCGAGGAACCGGCGCTCGGCCATCGCCGCGGCCATCGCGTCGGCGTCACCGGAGTCCAGCAGGCCCTTGAGCACCACCCACCGGTCGCTCACGGCGTGGTCGAGCGCCAGGTAGATCCAGCCCAGGCCGCCGTGCGCGAGGCAGCCCAGCACCTCGTACTGGCCGTGCAGGACCTCACCGGGCTCCAGCTTCGGGGTGTAGGAGTAGTGGTGGCCGCACTGCGGGCAGAACCCCTCCACCCGGCCCGGACGGCCCTCGCGGCTGCGGCCGACCTCCTTGCCGCACGCGCTGCAGAACCGCTTCGCCTCGGGCACCTCGGGGTTGGCCAGCACCGCGGACTTCGGGTCCCGGTAGGGCACGCGCGGCACCTCCACCAGGCCCGCGCCGAGCCTGCCGCGCCCCGAGGAGCGGGTGGACGCGCGGCGGCTGCGGCCCGACGGGCTCACGGTGCTCGTCCACGGCGCGGTGCCCGGTCCGGTCGAGGGCCCGGTGAACGGACCGGTGAGCGAGCCCGTGCCCTGCCCCTGGGTGCTCTGCGACTCCGAGTCGCGCCCCTCGGCGTCGGTCGTGGGCGGCATCGGGGGAGCGGGGTGCAGGGTGGTGAACGGGCCGCTGAT
>DATMCA010001077.1:0-2575 GCA_035559015.1 Umezawaea sp.
CTGGTGTTCTTCCTGCTGCTGCTGATCGCGGCGGCGGGACTGGGCACCCGGTGGTGGGTGATGCGCCAGTACTACATCGGCGCCACGGACGACGGCCAGGTGTCGATCTTCCGCGGCGTCAGCGGCAGCTTCCTCGGCGTCTCGCTGCACACGGTCGCCGAGGGGTCGTGCCCGCCGGGCTCCGAAGCCGCGTGCGAGCCGATCACGATCAACGACCTCCGGGTCTCCTCGCGTGACGTCGTGCGCAACGGCATCACGAAGGGCGGCCTGGAGGAAGCCAGGGAAGGCATCCGCAAGCTCCGCACCGAGAACGTGCTGCCGCCGTGCGCCGACGCCTCCAAGCCGTCGACCACGACCGCGACGACGTCGTCCGCGACGACGACCACCGGCACACCGACCTCGGGGGCGACGACGACCACCGAGTCGTCCCAGGCGACGCCCAGTTCGGATGCCACCCCACTGCAGACCCCCACGCAGACGCCGGGCACGGACTGCCGACGGAAGGGCCAGTAGTCGATGGGTTCGCCGGTCCCCACCGGGGAGGCGCCGCTCGCCGCGGCGACCAGCACGTCGCCGGGTTTGAGGCCGCCCACGAGGCGGGGTACCGAACTCGTCATGCTCGGGTTCGCCTCGGCCCTGGTCACGGCTGCCCTGATCCTGGTGGAAGCGAACCAGGAGCAGGCCCTGACGATGCAGATCGTCTACTACGGCTTGGCCTACATGGGTTTGTTCGCGGTGGCGCACGTCGCGGTTCGGAAGTGGGCCCCGTACGCGGACCCGATCATCCTGCCGTGCGTCGCGCTGCTCAACGGCCTGGGCCTGGTGATGATCCACCGGATCGACCTCGCGAACGAGGGCGAGGTGTTCCAGGGCGAGCTGTACTCGGCGAAGGCGCCGAAGCAGGTGCTCTGGACGGCGGTCGCGCTGGTCCTGTTCTGCCTGGTGCTGAAGTTCGTCAAGGACCACCGGACGCTGGCCAAGTACGGCTACACCGCGGGCCTGGTCGGCCTGGTCGCGCTGATCCTGCCCGGCATCCTGCCGAGCTTCATCGCGCCGGAGATCAACGGCGCGAAGATCTGGCTGACGTTCGGGGCGTTCTCGATCCAGCCGGGTGAGTTCGCGAAGATCCTGCTGATGGTCTTCTTCGCGGCCTTCCTGGTCTCGAAGCGCGACCTGTTCACGGCGGCGGGCAGGCGGTTCCTCGGCCTCGACCTGCCGCGGGCCCGCGACCTCGGCCCGCTGGTAGCCGCGTGGGCGGTCGGCGTCAGCATCATGGTGCTCCAGAAGGACCTCGGCAGCTCGCTGCTGTTCTTCGGCATCGTGCTGGTGCTGCTCTACGTGGCCACCGAGCGCGCGGCGTGGGTCGTGATCGGCCTGGTCCTGTTCTCCGGCGGCGCCGTCGTGGCGTGGAAGCTGTTCAACCACGTGCAGCAGCGCGTGTCGAACTGGCTTGACCCGCTGGCGACCTACGACCTGCCCGGCGGCGGCTTCCAGATCGCGCAGTCGCTGTTCGGGCTCGGCACCGGCGGCATCTTCGGCGCCGGTCTCGGCGCGGGACGACCGGACCTGATCCCCGAGGCGAACACGGACTTCATCACGTCCGCGATCGGCGAGGAGCTCGGCTTCGTCGGCCTGTCCGCGATGCTGCTGATCTACATGGTGTTCTCGCTGCGCGGCCTGCGCAGCGCGATCGCCGTGCGCGACAGCTTCGGCAAGCTCCTCGGCGGCGGTCTCAGCTTCGCGCTGTGCTTCCAGGTCTTCATCGTCGTCGGCGGTGTCACCAAGCTGATCCCGATGACGGGCATCACCGCCCCGTTCCTGTCCTACGGCGGCTCCTCGCTGCTGGCCAACTACGTCCTCGTCGCGCTGCTGCTGCGCATCTCGGACGCCGCGCGCGGCCCGAAGGTCGTGCCGAAGCCGAAGCCGCAGCAGCCCGCGATCGCGGACCAGTTCACAGTCATGGTGGAGCGTCCCAAATGAACACACCGCTCCGCCGCGTCGGCATGGCCATGATGGTGATGATCCTGCTGCTCATGGGCAACGCGACGTACGTGCAGGTGATCAAGGCCGACGACTACCGCAAGGACGACCACAACCGCCAGCGGGTCCTGCTCAACGAGTACTCCCGCGAGCGGGGCCAGATCATCGCCAGCGACGGCACGCCCCTCGCGAACGTCAAGGGCACCGACGACACGTACCGCTACCAGCGCGTGTACACCAACGGTCCGGCGTACGCGCCGGTCACCGGCTACTACTCGCTGATCTACGGCAGCGGCGGCGTCGAGCGGGTCGAGGACGACCTCCTCAACGGCTCCGACGACCGGCTGTTCGCGCGCAGGCTGTCCGACGTGATCACCGGTCGCGACCCCAAGGGCGCGAGCATCCAGCTCACGGTCGACCCCAAGGTCCAGCAGACCGCCTACGACCAGATGACCGAGCGGGGGTTCACCGGTTCGGTGGTCGCGCTCAACCCCCAGACCGGGGCCATCCTCGGGATGGTGAGCACGCCCTCCTACGACCCGAACCGGCTCGCCAGCCACGACGGCGCCGAGCAGGAAACGGCCTGGAAGGAGTA
>DATMCA010001078.1:0-3567 GCA_035559015.1 Umezawaea sp.
CGCCTACCGGATCGCGGGCTAGCCGAGGTGGCGGGCTCGTGGCGTTCTCCCGCCACGGGCCCGCTCACCGCCGGACGCGGCCGAGGAGGTGGGAGGCGACCCGTGCCGCGGCGGCGTCCGCCGTCGCGATGCACGCGGGCACGCCCACGCCGTGCAGCGAGGCACCCGCCACGGCGACACCGGGCAGTTCCGCCACGGCGTGCTCGATCCCGGACACCAGGTCGAGGTGGCCGACGCCGTACTGCGGCAGGCCACCGCCCCACCGGGTGACCGCGGTGTCGATCGGCGCGGCCGTGATGCCGGTCAGCTCGGCGAGGTCCGCGCGCACGACCTTCACCAGGTCGGCGTCGGAGCGCTGGAGCAGCGCGGTCTGGCCGAAGCGGCCGACCGACCCGCGCACCAGCGGCGCACCGTCGTCGAGGTGAGCCCACTTACGGCTGGAGAACGTGAAAGCCTTGGCGGTGAACAGGGTCGTGTCCCGGTACCGCTCGCCCTCGGCGATCAGCACGCCGGACCGCTCGGGCAGCTTCGTGCCCGGCGGGAGCGCCAGGGCGACCACGGCCATGGACGCGACGTCGATCTCCGCGTACCGCTTCGCCGCGGCGGGCGCCACTTCGCCTAGCAGCTTCCGCGCCGACGGCGCGGGCACGGCGAGCACGATCCCGTCCACGTCGAGGTACTCCGGTGACGAGGCCGACCCGATCTCCAGCCGCCAGCCGACGTCGCGCCAGCTCAGCGCCCGCACCGGCAGCCCGAGGCGGATCTCCGCGGCCGAGGCGCGCTCCAGCGCGTCGATCAGGTCGGACAGGCCGCCGGACAGCGTGCCGAACACCGGGGGGCGCTTGGCGCGGGTCTGGGGCGGCGCGGGCATCGTCGTGGCGGCCGCGGTGAGCAGCGACCCGATCCCGGAGTCCAGTGCCGTCGCGAGCTGCGGCATGGTCGCCCGCAGCCCCAACGACTTCGGGCTGCCCGCGTACACGCCGCCGAGCAGCGGTCCGACCAGCCGCGCGCCGACCTCGGGTCCGAACCGCTCGTGCAGCAGCGTGCCGACGGCGACGTCCGCGCCGTCGAGGTGGATGGGCGGCAGCGCGGGCTCGGCCTCGACCCGGCGGAACCCCTCCTCGGACAGCACCGACCGCACGGCCTCCGCGGACGCGGGCACGCCCATGAGCGTGTGCGCCGGGATCGGCTTGGTGTGACCGCCCGCGCGGATGGTCGCGGACACCCCCGTCGGGTGCACCACGGACGCCGAGATGCCCAGTTCCAGGATCAGCTCGGCCGCTTCGGGCCTGCGCACCAGGAACGCCTCGGTGCCCACGTCGTAGGCGTGACCGGCCAGCTCGACCGTGCGCAGCTTGCCGCCGAGCCGGTCCGACTGCTCGACGACCGTGATCGTGGTCAGCGGTCCGAGCAGCTTGCGGAGTCGGTGCGCCGCGGCGAGACCGGAGACACCGCCCCCGATCACCGCGACGTGGAGTGGTCTCATCCGGCGGCGTGCACGAGCTCGACCGCCTTGGTGATCATCTCCGGATCGGTGTCCGGCAGCACGCCGTGCCCGAGGTTGAAGATGTGCCCGGCGGCGGCCTTGCCCTCACCGACGATCCGCTCGACCTCGCGCTGGAGCGCCGGCACGCCCGCGAACAGCAGCGCCGGGTCCAGGTTGCCCTGCACGACCGGCACCGGCAGTTCGGGAGCCGCGGCGCGCAGCCGGCGCACGGCCTCGTCCAGCGGGATCCGCCAGTCGACGCCGACGACGTCCGCGCCCGCTTCGCGCATGGCGGGCAGCAGCTCACCCGTGCCGACGCCGAAGTGGATGCGCGGCACACCGGAGATCGAGGAGAGCACGCGGGTCGAGTGCGGCAGCACGAACTCGCGGTAGTCGCGCTCGGACAGCGCGCCCGCCCACGAGTCGAACAGCTGCACGGCCGACACACCGGCTTCGACCTGCGCGCTCAGGAACTCCGCGGTCAGGTCGGCGATCCGCCCGAGCAGCGCGTGCCACAGCTCGGGGTCGCCGTGCATGAGCGCCTTGGTCTTCTCGTGGTTGCGGCTCGGGCCGCCTTCCACGAGGTACGACGCCAGCGTGAAGGGAGCCCCGGCGAACCCGATCAGCGGCACCCCGCCCAGTTCCTTGAGGAGGAGCCCGATCGCGTCCAGCACCGGCTGCACCTGCTCGACCCGCAACGAGGGCAGAGCGGCCACGTCCGCGGCGGTCCGCACCGGGTTCGCGACCACCGGCCCGACGCCCGGCACGATGTCCAGGTCGACGCCGGCGGCCTTCAGCGGCACCACGATGTCGCTGAACAGGATCGCCGCGTCCACGTCGTGCCTGCGGACGGGCTGCACCGTGATCTCGCAGACCATCTCCGGGTCCATGCACGCGTCGAGCATCGCGGTGCCCTCGCGCAACTTGCGGTACTCCGGCAGGGAACGGCCCGCCTGGCGCATGAACCACACCGGCGTGCGAGAAGGCGTGCCACCGCGCGCGGCGACCAGCAGCGGGGCTTCGGAGAGGATGGAGTTCGTCATCCCCCCAATCGTCCCACGCCACGGGAAAGCGCTTCGGCGCGGTGTCGCCCGCTCGGCGTGCCGCAGGCGAACGGCGGCGGTTTTGGGCATACAGTCGGTGCCGTGACCGGAATCGCGGCGGAGCCCGAGCTGTTCCGGCGGGCGGTGGCGACGCTCAAGTCGGTGCAAACCCGACCAGAGCTGGAACTCACCGAAGTGCGCCCGCCGCAACGCCTAGCACCTTGGGCCTACGCACTGACCGCCGAAATAACCGGCCCGTCGGACGAACTGTCGACAGGCAGACTCGTACTGCTCCACGACCCGGACGGCGTGGAAGCCTGGGACGGCACCTTCCGCCTGGTCGCCTACGTACGCGTGGAACTCGACCCGGAGTTGGCAGCGGACCCGCTACTACCGGAAGTCGGCTGGTCCTGGCTAGCTGAGGCCTTGGAGGTCTCAGGCGCGGCCTACATCGCCTTGGGCGGCACCGTCACGCAGACTTCGTCGGCCAGATTCGGCGACATCTCCGGCCCCGCCCGCACGGACGACCTGGAACTACGCGCGTCCTGGACAGCACAGGACGCCGAGCTAGCAGCACACGGCACAGCCTTCTACGACCTCATGGCCACAGCCGTAGGCCTACCCCCGGTGGGCGTCACCATGTTCGGCCAACGCCAGGGCTCCTAGCTCCTCCACCGGTCCCAGCCCGCGCACGCAGCCATCCGCCGGTCCCAGCCCACCCACCTCGGTCGCCCTTCTTCCCAGCGACCGAAACATGCGGCTTCGATTCCCAGCGTGCTGTGGCCAATTTGACTTGGGGCCCCTCATTTGAGCCTTCGATCGGGCAAAAAGGGCAGTCCGAAAGGCCTACCCGATCGACAATTTTAAGGCTCAAATACCCCAAGTAAAATTGGCCACGTTCCGTGGCCAGTCCCACCCACGCAGTGGGCCGCCACCACCACCCACCCCCGCCGCCAGGCGACCTTTCACGCCGCAGGCGACCCTGAAACCCCCGGCAGACCAGCACACCAGCCCTCACCCCGCCGCCTCCCCACCCCC
>DATMCA010001079.1:0-8069 GCA_035559015.1 Umezawaea sp.
CCACTCCCGTTCTCGGTGATCGGATTTTTTGGTGCGACTGCTGGAATCGCGGTGTCGGGCAACGTCGATTTCGGACGCTACCGGCCGTTGGGCACAGGTCGGCCGCAGTCAGGTAATCGCCGTCGGACCACGCCGGGAGCGGCGGCGATTACCCCGCTGACACCACGTCGAGATCGACTCGGTCACCTCCCCGGCGCGGGGAAGTAACCGCTGCGGACGAAGAAGTCCACGTACCTGCCGAACAGCGCCCGGTCGACGGGCGGGCAGGTGATCCCGCTGCCCGCCAACGCCTTCTCCGTGTCCGAGACGTCCATCGGCGGGTAGGTCGGCCCCGCGCCCTCGGAGTTGAGCTCCTCGAACGTGTCGACCAGCGGGGTGACCGCGTTCTCCCGGTCGGCGTCGACGGTCGCGCGCCAGGCGCCCCAGCCGGTCTCGGGCAGGTCGTACCCGAACGCCCGCAGGTGGTCGACGAGATCGCCGAACGCCGACGACTGCTCGTTGAACAGGTGGTAGGTGCCGTTCGCGGAGGACTCGCGGGCGGCCAGCGTGGTGATGGCCCCGCTGACGTAGTCCACCGGGACCAGGTGCACCCGGCCGGTCAGCCGGTCCGGGACCACACCGGCCTGGAGGAGGCCCTTGAGGCTGAGCCAGACGAAGTCCTTGGTCTGGCACGCGCCGCTGTCGCGGTCCCCGCACACCACGTCGACCCGGTAGACCGACACCGGGATGCCGCGGTCGCGGGCGATCCCGAGCACGCCCTCGGCCACCCACTTGCTCTGGAGGTAGCCGTTGCGCAGCAGGTGCGCGGGACCGGTCGCGGTGGTGACGCCCACGGGCTCGTTCTCCTCCGACGCGGCGAACACGCCCGTGGTCGACACGTAGTGCACCGGGACCGTGCGGTGGCGCGCGGCCAGCCGCAGCACCTCGACGGTGCCGGTCACGTTGGAGCGCTTGAGGTCCCCGTACGGGCGCAGCCAGCTCACCGTCGCCCCGGCGTGGTAGACGACGTCGACCCGGCGGGCGAGGTCGTCGAACACCCGCTCGCCCAGCCCGAGCCGGGGAGCGGTGAGGTCGCCGACGTGGACGACGACCCTGGCCGGGTCGACCTCGCCCGAGACCTCGTACCACTCCAGGTTCTCCCGCAGCCTGCGCTCCGCGTCGGCCTGGTCGGCGCCGCGCACCAGGCAGTGCACGACCGCGTCGGTGCCGCGCAGGACGTCGCGCAGCAGGAACGCCCCGAGGAACCCGCTGGCCCCGGTCAGCAGGACCTCGCGGGGATCGGTGGCGACGGTGACCACGGTGTCGGCGGCGACCACGTCGTCGTCGAGCACCACCTCGGCCGCGAAGTCCACGCCGACGACGGCGTCGTCCTCACCGGTGCGCGTCGCGGTGCGGAGGAACTCGGTCAGCGCGGCAGGCGTCGGGTGCTCGAACACCAGCGAGGCGGACAGCCGCGTGCCGGTGTGCGCGGCCAGCCGGTTGCGCAGTTCCACCGAGATCAGCGAGTCGAACCCGAGGTCGGCGAAGGGCTGGTCGTCGCCGATGGCGGAGGCGTCGGCGTGGCCCAGGACCGACGCGACCTCGGCGCGGACCAGGTCGCCCACGATCTCCCGCTGCCGCTGCTCGGACTGCCCGGTCAACCGCCGTGCCAGTGGCTCGACCTCGTCCGCCCCCCGCGTGGCCCGACGGGACGTCACCCTGGCCAGGGCGGTGAACAGCAGCGGCACCTCGGCGGGTCGGGCGGCCAGTGCGCGCGTGTCCAGCGACGTCACCACCGGCGCCGGACGACCGGACCGCAGAGCGGCGTCGAACAGACCGGGGCCGTCGTCGGGGGTGATCGCCAGCAGGCCGGTGCGGGCGAACCGCTTGAGGTCGGCCTCGCCGAGGGTGCCGCCCATCCCGCCCACCCCCGACCACAGGCCCCACACCAGCGAGGTCGCCGCGAGCCCGGAACCCGCCCGGTGCGCGGCCAGCGCGTCGAGGAAGGTGTTGGCCGCCGCGTAGGCGCCTTGGCCGGAACCGCCGACGACGCCGGCGACGGAGGAGAACAGCACGAACGCCGACAGGTCCAGGTCCTCGGTCAGCTCGTGCAGGTTCCACGCGGCGTGCACCTTGGGCCGCAGCACCCTGGCTACCTGGTCGGCGTCCAGGGAGTCGATCAGGCCGTCGTCCAGGACGCCCGCGGTGTGCACGACGCCGGTGAGCGGGTGCGCGGCGGGGACGGACGCCAGCACCGAGGCGAGCGCGTCCCGGTCGGCGGCGTCGCACGCGGTGATCGTCACCCGCGCGCCGAGAGCGGCCAGTTCGTCGGCCAGGTCGTGCGCCCCCGGCGCGGCCGGGCCGCCCCGGCTGACCAGCAGCAGGTCGGTGATGCCGTGCGCGCGGACGAGGTGCCTGGCGAACAGCGCGCCCAGCGCTCCGGTGCCACCGGTGATCAGGACCGTGCCGCCCGGTCGCCACGGCGACGGCTCGCCGCCCGGTGCGAGCCGGGCCAGCCTCGGCACGGCCACCGAGCCCGCGCGCACGGCCAGTTGCGCTTCCCCCGTGGCGATCGCGGCGGGCAGCGCCGACAGCGACGCCGGGTCGTCGTCGATGTCGATCAGCCGGAACCTACCGGGCATCTCCGACTGGGCGGAGCGCAGCAGGCCCCAGACCGGAGCCGCGGCCAGGTCGACCGGTGTGTCGTCGGCGTCGATCGCGCGCCGGGTCAGCAGGACGAGCGGGACGTCGGCGGAGCGCTCGTCGTCGTTCCAGGCGCGGACCAGGTCCAACGCCCGCAGGACGGCGGTCTGCGCGCGGTCGGCCACCGTGCCCGCCGCGTCTTCGTCCGCGGCGGGCAGCAGCGGCGCGACCAGACCGGTGAACGTCCCGGCGGCGGAGAGCGCCTCGTCCATCCCGGCGAACCGCTGCGGCCAGGGCAGGCTGCCGTGACCGGTCTCCAGCACGGCGGGCCCGGCGCGGCCGGGCAACCCGGCCGGGATGACCGGGGTCCACGCCACGCGGAACAGCGCGTCGCCCGGACGGGCCAGCGCGGTGCCGACCTCGTCCTCGTTCGCGCGTCGGGTGACCACGGCCGCCGCGCGGGCCAGCGGGGCGCCCGACGCGTCGGCCAGCAGCACCGACACCGCGCCGTTCTCGGCCGGGGTGATCCGCACCCTGGCGGCGGTGGCGCCCACCGCGTGCACGGTCACGCCGTGCCACTCCACGACGACGCCGGGGTAGCCGGTGAGCAGCGCGGCGGGGTGCAGCGCGGCGTCGAGCAGCGCGGGGTGCACGCTGAAGCCGTCCGCCTCGGTGTCGGCGGGCAGCCGCACCTCCGCGAACAGCTCACCGTCGCGCCGCCACGCGGCCAGCAGTCCGGAGTAGACCGGGCCGAGGTCGAACCCGGCGTCGGACCGGTGCCGCAGCAGCAGGTCGACGTCCAGCGGCTCGGCGCCGGGCGGTGGCCACTCGCCCAGGTCCTCCGCGGCGTTCCAGCGTGGGCTGAGCACCCCGCGGGCCGCCAGTGTCCACACCGGACGGTCCTCGTCCACACCGGTGTGCACGCTGATCCGCCGCCTGCCCGCGTCGTCCGGGGCGTCCACGGTGAGCTGCACGCGCAGCCCGGCCCGCTCCGGCAGCACCACCTGCTCGCACACCACCAGTTCGTCGACGTGCGGGCAGCCGACCTCGTCCCCGGCCCGCACGGCCATCTCCAGCAGCACCGAGGACGGGACGACCCGGCTGCCGAACAGGCGGTGCTCACCCAGCCACGGCGCGACCGACGTCGACAGCGCGCCGGGGAGCAGCACCTCGTCCCGGCCCGCGACCTCGACCGGGGAGTCCAGCAGCGGGTGATCCGACACGGGCCCGACCGGGCCGTCGCCGCGCATCGCGGAGGGGGCCAGCCAGTAACGCCTGCGCTGGAACGCGTAGCTGGGGAGCGGACCCGCCGTCGCACCGGCCGGGGCCAGGTACGCGGCCCAGTCGACCGCGACCCCCGCCGCCCACAGCCGGCCCACCGCGTCCACGAGTTCCAGGGGTTCACGACCGCCGGTGCGAGTGCTCGCGACCGCCGTGACCCCGGTCCCGCCGTCGAGCGCGTCACCGACCATCGCGGTCAGCGCGGCTCCGGGACCGACCTCCAGCGTCGCCGTGACGCCCTGGTCGGCGAGGCGCCGCACGGCGTCGAGGAAGCGCACCGGCCTGCGCACCTGGTCGATCCAGTACTCGGGGGAGCGCAGCAGGTCCGCGTCCGCGACCTGACCGGTGACCGTGGAGATGATCGGGATGGTCGGCGCGGCGAACGTGACCGCGCGCACGACCTCGCCGAACTCGGCCAGCATCGGCTCCATCAGCGGCGAGTGGAAGGCGTGGCTGACGGTGAGCCGCTTGGTCGAGCGACCCCAGGACGCCACGGTGGCGGCGATCCCGGTGACCACGTGCTCGTCCCCGGAGACCACCACGGCCGACGGCCCGTTGACCGCGGCGAGCCCGGCGCAGCCCTCGTAGCCCGCCAGCAGCGGCGCGACCTCGTCCGGGGTGGCCCGCAGCGCGACCATGACCCCGCCCGCGGGCAGCCGCTGCATCAGCCTGCCCCGCGCGGTGACCACGGCGGCGGCGTCGGGCAGCGACAGCACCCCGGCCAGGTGCGCGGCGGCCAGCTCCCCGATGGAGTGGCCGACCAGCACGTCCGGCCGCAGCCCCCACGACGTCACCAGCCGGGCGGTGGCCACCTCGAAGGCGAACAGCGCCGGCTGGGCGTAGCGGGTCTCGTCGATCCGGTCGCCCTCGGCGATCACCTGCCGCAGAGGGAGGTCCAGGTGCGGGTCGACGGCGGCGCACACCGCGTCGAACGCCTCGGCGAACACCGGGAACGCCGCGCTCAGCTCCAGACCCATGCCGACCCGTTGCGACCCCTGGCCGGTGAACAGGAACCCGAGACCGCTCCGGCGCGCGGGCACCACGGGAACGGTCTCCTCGTCCCCGGCCAGCGCGCGCAGCCCGGCCAGCAGACCTTCTCGGTCGGTGCCCACCACGACCGCGCGGTGCTCCAGCGCGGCGCGGGTCGTGGCCAGCGACAACGCGACCCGCTCGGCGGACAGCTCCGGGTCCCGCTCGACGAACGACAGCAGCCGCCGCGCCTGGGCCCTGGTGGCGGACGGGGTCTTCGCCGACAGCGGCCACGGCACCACCGCCAGCGGCACCTCCCGGCCGGTTTCCCCGACGCCGTCCGGCGCCTGCTCCAGGATCACGTGCGCGTTGGTGCCGCTGACCCCGAAGGACGACACCCCCGCTCGGCGCGGCCTGCCCGTCTCCGGCCACGGCCGCTGCTCGGTGAGCAGCTCGACGCCGCCACCCGCCCAGTCGACCAGCGGCGTGGGCCGGTCGACGTGCAGCGTGCGCGGCAGCGTCCCGTGCCGGATCGCCTGCACCATCTTGATGACGCCGCCGATGCCGGACGCGGCCACGGCGTGGCCGATGTTGGACTTCAGCGACCCCAGCCAGAGCGGCCGGGCGTCGTCGTGCGCGTTGCCATAGGTGGCCAGCAGCGCCTGTGCCTCGATCGGGTCGCCCAGCCTGGTCCCGGTGCCGTGCGCCTCCACGGCGTCGACGTCGGCCGCGCTCAGCCGGGCCTCGGCCAGCGCCCGGCGGATGACCCGCTCCTGCGACGGGCCGTTGGGCGCGGCGAGCCCGTTGGACGCGCCGTCCTGGTTGACCGCGGAGCCGCGGAGCACCGCGAGGACCTGGTGCCCGTTGCGCTGGGCGTCCGACAGCCGTTCCAGCAGGACCAGTCCGACGCCCTCGGACCAGCTCGTGCCGTCGGCCGCCGCCGCGAACGACTTGCACCGGCCGTCGGCGGCGAGGCCGCGCTGGCGGGAGAAGTCCACGAACCCGCCGGGGGTCGCACTGATCGTCACACCGCCGGCCAGCGCCAGCGTCGACTCGCCGGAGCGCACGGACTGCGCGGCGATGTGCAGCGCGACCAGCGACGACGAGCACGCGGTGTCGACGGTGACCGCGGGTCCCTCGAACCCGAACGAGTACGCGACCCGGCCGGACACCACGCTGGTGAGCTTCCCGGTGAGCAGGTAGCCCTCCAGCTCGGTCGGGCCGCGCAGACCGAGGTAGGTCTGCTCGCCCGCGCCGACGAACACGCCGATGTCGGCGCCCTTGACCCCGGTCGGGTCGATGCCCGCCGACTCGAAGACCTCCCACGCGGTCTCCAGCACCACCCGCTGCTGGGGGTCCATCGACAGCGCCTCACGCGGGGAGATCCCGAAGAACTCCGCGTCGAACTCGGCGGCGCCGTCGAGGAACCCGCCCGACCGGGTGTAGGTCGTCCCCGGTGTTTCCGGGTCCTCGTCGAACAGCCGGTCCAGGTCCCAGCCCCGGTCGGTCGGGAACTCCGAGATCGCGTCCCTGCCGTCGAGCACGAGCCGCCACAGGTCGTCGGCCGACGCGACCCCGCCGGGGTAGTGGCAGGCCATGCCCACGATCGCCACCGGCTCCTGCCGACCGGACTCCAGTTCGGTGATGCGGTGTCGGGCCTTCTGCAAGTCCGCCGTGACCCACTTCAGGTAGTCGGCGAGCTTCTTCTCATCCGTCATGGTCTTCTCTCACACTCTCGTCAGGACGGCTCAGCTGTCGGCTCGGCCGAGTTGGTTGTCGATGAACGCCAGCAGTTCCGCGGTGGACGCCTCCTCGATGGCCGTGTCCGACGTGGTGGCGGTGATCCCGGAGCTGTTCCAGGCCTCCATCCAGCGGGAGAGGATCGTCTGGAGGCGGACGGTGATCGTGTCCCTGCTGTCGTCGTCCCGGTCGACGGAGGACAGCGCGTCCTCCAGCCTGTCCAGCTCGTCGAGCACCGGTGACACGGGAGCCGCGGCGCTGTCCGGGGCGATCACGTCGAGCAGGAACGCGGCCAGCGCGGCGGGCGTCGGGTGGTCGAACACCACCGTGGCGCTCAGCCGCACGCCCACCGCCGCGGTGAGCCGGTTGCGCAGCTCGACCCCGGTCAGCGAGTCGAAACCCAACTCCTGGAACGGTCGCGCGGGGTCGACGGCGTCCGCGTCGCGGAGGCCGAGCACCACCGCCACCTGGCTGCCGACCAGGTCGAGGACGATCGCCGCGTGCTTCTCGGCGGGCAGCCCGGCCAACCGCTCGGCCAGGGGCACCCCGTCGTCCCCGGTCCGTCGAGCACGCGCGGCGGGTGGGACCAGGCCGCGCAGCAGCGGGGCCACGTCGTCGCCGGAGCGCACGGCGTCCAGGTCGAGCGGGGTCGCGGTCAGCGCGCCGTCGGGCAGGCCGAGCGCGGCGTCGAGCACGGCCAGCCCGTGGGCCACCCCGACCGGCACGAACCCGTCGCGGCGGAAGCGGGTCAGGTCGGCGTCGGTCACGCCGGAGCCGATGCCGCCGTCGACCTCCCACAGGCCCCAGCCCAGCGCGGTCGCCCGCAGACCGCGAGCCGCCCGGTGGCGGGCCAGGCCGTCCAGGAACCCGTTGGCGGCGCCGTAGTTCGCCTGCCCCGCACCGCCGAACACGCCGAGGAGCGAGGAGAAGAGCACGAACGCGGACAGGTCCAGGCCCTCGGTCAGCTCGTGCAGGTGCCACGCGCCGTCCACTTTGGACCGCAGCACGTGCTCCAGCCGCGCGGGTTCCAGCGCTGCCACCAGGGTGCTGTCCGGCACCCCGGCCGCGTGCACCACGGCGGTCAACGGGTGTTCGTCCGGGATGGAGCCCAGCACCTCGGCCAGCGCGGCGCGGTCGGCGACGTCGCACGCGGCGATCTCCACCGAAGCGCCGTGCTCGGCCAGCTCGCGCCGCAGCGGCTCGGCGCTCGCGGCGTCCGGGCCGGACCGGCTCACCAGCAGCAGGTGCCGCACACCGTGCTCGGTCACGAGGTGTCGGGCGACCTCCGCGCCGAGCGCCCCGGTGCCGCCGGTGACCAGGACCGTGCCCGACGTGGGCCAGGCGCTCCGGTCGCCGTCCGGCGCTCGGTCGCCGACCCGGCCGAGGCGGGGCACCAGGACCTCCTCGCCGCGCAGGGCGGCGGCGGGCTCGTCGGTCTCGAGCAGCGCGGCCAGCAG
>DATMCA010001080.1:0-2285 GCA_035559015.1 Umezawaea sp.
GGGGGAAGCGTCGCGGGCCTTGCGCGCCACCATGTACCGGCTGCTCGACCTGCCGGAACCGGCCGCACCCGCCCGCACGGCCCACCTGCCGCTCCCCGTCCCGCTGCGCCACCAGGACGCGGCGTGACGCCGGGCGTGCACCGGATCGGTTGGGGGTCGCACGACCAGTTCCTGGTCGTGCGCCTGGACATCGCACCCCCGGAGCGGTGGTCGTGCGGCGACGTCGTCGTCACGACCAGGTCGGCGGAACAGGTGTTCCACGCGCTGCCGGGGTGCGCGGTGGTGCTCCGGGCCTCGGGTGGCCGGACGTGGACCGCGTGGTCGCGTGACGGCAGGCGGATTTCCCTGCGGTACGAGGGATCCGACGTGCGGTGCGCCGCGCTCGCCTACGTCCTGCTGTCACGGGCCGCCTGCGGCGGGACCTCCGTCACGGCGTCGAGCCGCGCCCGCAGGTCGACGGCCTTGGGCTCCTCGACCTGGACGTACCGCTCCAGCGCGCCCGAGTAGTGCCGCCGCGCGGCGGGGAGGTCGCCGAGCACCTCGGCGACCTCCCCGAGCGCCGTCAGCACCTCGGCCTCGTAGAACGGCGTTCCCACCGGACGCATGATCTCCAGGGCCGACTGGAGGGTCGCCGCCGCCTGGTCCGCCTTGCCCCAGCGCAGGTAGGTCTTCCCGAGCGCCACCATCGACCAGGCCCGCTGCACCTGGTCGCCCAGGCGGGTCATCGCGTCGACCGTCGCGACCAGTTCCCGCACCGCTTCCGCGTAGCGCCCCTGATCGGCCAGCACCTGGCCGATCCGCCTGCCGCAGAACGCCAGCGCCCGCGGGGTGCCGACCTCCTCCCGGATCGCCCTGACCCGGTGCAGCAGGGACAACGCGGCCGCCAGGTCGCCACTCGCCTGCGCGATTCCCGCCAGTTGGTTCAGCACCGCGGCGACGGCTCCCCGGTCACCGCTCTCCTCCTCGATCCGCAACGCCGCCGTGCCCTGCTCCAGCGCCTCGTCGTATCTCCTCAACTCGCTGAGGGAGTACGAGAGCTGCAAGCGCAGCTGGGCTTCGGCGGCGCGGTTCGCGGACCTCACCGACGCGGCGACGCCGACGTCGTGGCAGGCGAACCAGTCGTCGTAGTGGCGGGTGTGCAGGAAGCCGCTCCACATCGCCTCGCAGAACTGCCAGGCCAGGTCGTCCAGGCCGAGGGCGACCGCGTGCAGGCACGCCTGGCGCAGGTTCGCGCGCTCGACGTCGAACCACCGCAGTGCTTCCCGTTCGCTGCCGAACACCCCGGTGCGCTCAGCGGGCACCGCGAAGCGCGGACCGACCCGACGACGGGTGGGGCGCAGCAGGGCCTCCACGGCGACCACCGTGTCGAGGTACCACCGGACCATCGTCGAGGACAGCTCACGCCGTTCTCCCTCAAGGGTTTCCTGCTCGGCCTTGCGCAGCGCGTGCAGTCGCAGCAGGTCGTGGTATCGGTACCTGGGCCCCTCCACCTCCACCAGCAGGTTGGCCTCGACCAGGTCCGCCAGCACCGTCGCGGAGGGCTCGCCGAGCGCGTCCGCGACGACCTCCACGCCGAACTCCGCTCCGGGGTGCAGGGCGCACGTCCGGTAGACCGACGCCTGCCGCGAGGTCAGGTCCCGGTACGACAGGTCCAGCACCGCTTCGACCGAGACGTCCGTGCCCAGCGTCAGGCCGGGGAACCTGTCGCGCTCGGCGCGGAGGTCACCCGCTTCGCGCGACAGCGAACGCCTCGGGTGCGCCGACAGCCGGGCCGCGACCACGGACAACGCCAGCGGCAAACCGCCGCACAACGCCGTCAACTCCCGTGCGGCGCCGTGCTCGTCGGACAGCCGGTCCTCCCCCACGGCCTTGGCGAGCAGTTCCAGGGACGCCTCGGTCTCCATCGGTTCGAGCTCCAGGAAGCGCGCGCCCGCCATGCCGAGCCCGACCAGGCGCCACCGGCTCGTGACGACGGCCGCGCACGTGGGCGACGCGGGCAGCAGCGGTCTGACCTGGGCCGCCGACGTCGCGTTGTCCAGCAGCACGACCAGCGACAGCTCCGCGGTGATCGACCGGAACAACGCGGTGCGCCCGGCCAGGTCCGGCGGCACGCGGTCGGCGGCGACGCCCAACGCCAGCAGGAAGCACTCCAGCGCCTCCTCGGACCGAACCGGGCCAGTCGCGGAGAAGGCGTCGAGGTCGAGGTAGAGCTGGCCGTCCGGGAAGCTGTCGCGCACGTCGTGCAGCCACCGCAGGGCGAGCGTCGTCTTCCCGACCCCGCCCGG
>DATMCA010001081.1:0-7566 GCA_035559015.1 Umezawaea sp.
GGGCCAGTGCCGATGCCAGCGTTCTGCGTGCGTTGGGAAGTGCCACGGGTGTAACTCCTTGGTCTCCGCGTGCGTCGCCCCTCGCTTGCCTTACGACGCAACCGCCGGAGAATGCCACCCGTTCAGGTGTCGGCACACCCGCAGATCGGGGGGTTTCGGTCGCTGTGCCGGCCCGTTCGACCACGCACAGCGACCGTTGACCCGATCAGCCGACAGCTCGTGCCAACGACAGGGCGAACCTCCCCTGGGTGTCCGTCCACCACCGGTGCAGCTCGAACCCGGCCTCCTCCAGCTCCGACCGAACGCCCTCGGGGCGGAACTTGGCGGACACCTCGGTGCGCAGCTCCTCGCCCTCGGCGAACTCGACGGCGAGGTCCAGCTCGGCCAGCCGCACCTTCACGGGCCGGGTGGCGCGCAGGCGCATCTCGATCCACTCCTGCTCGGCGTTCCACAGCGCCACGTGCTCGAACGCCTCGACGTCGAAGTCGCCGCCCAGCTCGCGGTTGATCACCCGCAGCACGTTCCGGTTGAACTCCGCCGTCACGCCCTGCGCGTCGTCGTACGCCCTGACCAGCACGGACGGGTCCTTGACCAGGTCGGTGCCGAGCAGCAGCCACTCCCCCGCGCCCAGCACGTCGCGGACCGCCGAGAAGAACTTCCGCCGCTCCTCGGGGATCAGGTTGCCGATCGTGCCGCCGAGGAACGCGACCACGCGCGGCGCGTCGCCGGGCAGGCCCGCGAGGTGTTCGGTGAAGTCGCCGACCACGCCGTGCACGCCGAGTCCGGGGTAATCAGCCAGGATCGCCGAAGCGGCCTCCGTCAACGCCGTCGTCGACACGTCGAGCGGCACGAACTCCTTGAGCGTCCCGTGGTCGCGCAGCGCGTCCAGCAGCAACCGGGTCTTCTCCGACGACCCGGAACCCAGCTCCACCAACGAGTGCGCGCCGGTCGTGGAGGCGATCTCGGCGGACCGGGCGATCAGGATCTCCCGCTCGGCCCGCGTCGGGTAGTACTCCGGCAGCCGGGTGATGTCCTCGAACAGCTCGCTGCCGACCGCGTCGTAGAACCACTTCGGCGACACCCACTTCGGGGTCGCCGTCAGTCCGGCCCTGGCCTCCGCGCGCAGCGCACGGGCCGCGTCCTCGGGTGTCAGGTGCACGTCCACCACTGGCTCTGTCATGGTTTTCCTGTTCTGCCTCGTGGGCCGATCGGCCGGATGTCCACGGTGGACGGGTGCGCGCTCACCGTCACGACGGAACCGTCGGGGATCTCCCGCCAGCGCTCGTCGGCGTCCCACGGCTCGGACGCGAGGGCGACCGAGTCGGGGGTGGAGCGGACCCACAGGGAGTGCGTCCACGTCGTGCCGACGAGCACGGTTCCGTTGGTGAGCAAGAGGTTGAGCCGCGAACCGGGTGCGGTCGCGGCCACGTCGGACACCACGGCCGCCAGCGCGGCGGTCGGGTGTTCACCGGCGGCGAGCCGCGTGCGGACCAGGGCCCACAGCAGCGCGGAGTCGGTGGGGGCGTCGAGCGTCAGGAGTTCGGTCACCGGCAGCGCTTTCGCGAGGTCGGCGACGGACTCGGGCCAGTCGGCGATCCGGCCGTTGTGGCTGAACAGCCACTGCCCGTCGGTGAAGGGCGCGCAGGCCGTCTCCACCAGCGGCATGCCGACGGTGGCGTTGCGGACGGCGGCCAGCACGGCGCCGGACGTGCTCACGCGCGTCACGGCCTCCAGGTTGGCGTCCGACCAGATCGGCCCGGTCCGCCGGTAGCGGACCGCGGCCGAGCCGGGCGAGGGGTACCAGCCGACGCCGAACCCGTCGACGTTGACCGAGCCCCCGCCCCGCATGTCCGCCGGCGCGTAGGACTGGTGCACCAGCGAGTGCGGCGGGTCGTGGACCAGTGACGCGACGGGCACGGCGGTGCCCAGGTAGCCCAGGTGGCGGCACATGTCAGCTCAGCTCGGCCGCCTTCGCGTCGCGCGCACATCGGAAGCCGGCGAAGATCTGCCGGCGGATCGGGTAGTCCCAGTTGCGGAACGTCGACCGCACGGCCGACGGGTCCGCCCCGAACGAGCCCCCGCGCAGCACCTTGTACTCCGGTCCGAAGAAGACCTGCGAGTACTCGGCGTACGGGAACACCTCGAAACCGGTGTAGCCGTGGAAGTCCGAACTGGTCCACTCCCACACGTCGCCGATCAGCTGGTGCACGCCCAGCGGCGACGCCCCGGCCGGGTACGCGCCTACGGGTGCGGGCTGGAGGTGCCGCTGGCCCAGGTTCGCGTGCCGCTCGGTCGGCTCCTCGTCGCCCCACGGGTAGCGGCGCGACCGGCCGGTCGCCGGGTCGAAGCGGGCGGCCTTCTCCCACTCCACCTCGGTCGGCAGGCGTTTGCCCGCCCACCTCGCGTACGCCTCGGCCTCGTGGAAGCACACGTGCACCACCGGCTCGTCCGGCACGACCGGCGCGACCACGCCGAACCGGTCGCGGTGCCACTCCGCGCCGACGCGCTCCCAGAACCGGGGGGCGACGAGCTTCGCGTGCTGCACGTGGGCCCAGCCCGCCTCGCTCCACCACCGCTCGTCGCGGTACCCGCCGGCGTCGATGAACGCCGCGTACTGGGCGTTCGTCACGGGCGCGGTGTCGATGAAGAACGGGTCCGTGTGCGCCTGGTGCGCGGGCCGCTCGTTGTCCAGCGCCCACGCCTCGGTCGACGTGCCCATGGTGAAGTGCCCGCCGGGCACCAGCACCTCAGAGGCGGGCAACGGCGAACCGGGCGGCGGGGGCGGCGCGTCGAGCACCGGGGCCCCGACGCGCAACTGGTGCGTGGCCAGCATCGTCTCGTCGTGCTGCTGCTCGTGCTGCACGATCATGCCGAACGCGAACCCGCCGTCGAGCAGCTTGCGCCCCTCGAACCTCGCCGTCCCCAGCACGTCGAACACCTTGTTCCGCACCTCGCCGACGTACTGCCGGGCCTCGGCGGGGGTGAGCAGCGGCAGCTCCGGCCTCGACGACCGGGAGTGCTTGAACGCGTCGTACAGCTCGTCGATGTCGCTGCGGACCGGTTCCCGGCCGCCGACGTCCCGGACGAGCCAGAGCTCCTCCTGGTTGCCGATGTGCGCGAAGTCCCACACCAGCGGGGACATCAGCTTCGAGTGCTGCCGCACGAGGTCGTCCTCGTCCACGGCGTCCGTCAGCGCGGTGCTGCGGGCGCGGGACCGTTCGAGCTGGGCCGCCACGTGTTCGCGCAGGCGGTCGGTACCGAGATCGTCGATGCTGGTCATGGCGTGACTCCTCCGGACTTCTCGGCGAGCGTGCGGTGCAGTTCCTCGGCCACGGCGGCGTTCTGGCCGATCGACAGGTCGGTGTTCCCCAGTGCCCGGCAGCCGATCTCGACCACGGCCCGCGCGGCTCGGCCGACGAGCGGGTCGGCGAGCCCGTGGCGGGCCGCGGCGAGCCACCGGCCGACGGCGGGTTCGGTCGCCGCCAGCACCTCGTCCACTACGGACGGGGCGCTGAACAGGGCGGCCATCAGCACCACCGGCGGGATCCACCGCCCGTGCGGCGGGGTGTCGAGGTAGCGCACCTCCATGTACCCGCGCGGCCGGACCGGCGGGAACTGGAGGGACAGGTGGTAGTCGAGGTCGTCGTGGGTCGGGGGGCGGTCGAACGCGCCGTCGATCCACTCCGCGAAGGTCGCCCGGTGCGACGGGATCCAGTCCGGCCCGGGACGGCGGACCACGATCACCGGCGTGTCCAGGACGCGCCGCGCCCACGCCCCGGCCGGGTCCGCGCAGTCGGCCGCGGCGGGCCTCGTGCGCACCGGGTCCGTGCCGTACAGCGTGCGCATCCGTGCGGACGCCCAGTCCGGTCTCCGCCCGTTCACGCCGGGCGAGTTCGCGAACAGCGCGTTCAGCACCGGCCCGAGCGCGTGCACGGCGGCCCAGCGCGCGTTCAGGTGCTCCCGCAGCCCGAAGTCCAGGCACACCTGGAGCCCGGCCGTGCTGCACATCATCGTGATGCCCTCGGGCCCGATCGGCTCGAAGGCGTGCTCCATCGCCGCGTACCGGGGTACGCGCAGCATCCGCGTCGGCGGGCGGAAGGGATCGGCTCCCCGGCCGCCCAGGACGAGGTCGGCCGAGGCGAGGAGGGCCTGGAGCTGGGTGACGTCCTCCCCCACGGTCTTCAGCAGCTCGGTCAGCGAGCTGCGGGGTGGGGTGGAGATCTCGACCTGCCCACCGGGTTCGACGGTCAGCGGGGTGCCGCTGGGCAGTGGCCGCTGAGGGCTGTCCGGAACGAGGGTGGGTGGTGCGTGGCGACCCAGCGCGGCGGCGAGGACGGCCGGGTCGAGCTGTCGGGTGGGATCTTCTCGGTGGTGAACGGTCCATTCGATTTCCACGCCGAGCAGGCGCGGTGGCCCGTGCTTGAAGCAGACCGAGGCGACGTACGCCTCGGCCTCGGCACGGTCCCGGAACACCTCGGGGCCGGGCCCCGAAGCCGAGACGTTACGCACAGCAGTCACTTCCGGCACTCCCCGTGATCATTCGTCGGTTTTCGACGCTACACGCGAGCACCGACAGCCGCACCCGTCGGAGTTGGGCGAACACCTTACGGATCAGGGACAACCGGACATTTCCCGTTCACCACGGGGTTGACATATACCCATATGGATATATGTTTCTCGCATGGCACGAGCAGCGACCACGGCGGACGCTTTCAACGCGGTGGCGGAACCCCGGAGACGGCAGATCCTCGACCTGCTCGTCGGCGGTGAACGCGCGGTCAACGACCTCGTCGACCTGCTCGACCTGGCACAACCGCTGGTGTCCAAGCACCTGCGCGTGCTCAGGGAGGTGGGTCTGGTGGACGTGCGCGACTCCGGACGGCAACGGGTGTACCGCCTCAACGCGGCCCCGCTCAAACCCATCCACGACTGGGTCAAGAACTACGAACGGTCGTGGGAGGAGCGCTTCAGGGCGCTCGACGACGTGCTGGAAGAACTCAAGGCCGAGGAGAACGAACGATGACGAGCACGACCAGCGGGACCGCGGTGGTCACCCTTCCCGCCGACACGCAGATCCTGATCACCCGCGAGTTCAACGCTCCGCGCCACCTGGTGTTCCGGGCGCACACCGAGCCCGAGCTGATCAAGCGCTGGTGGCCGGGCGGCCACGGCGAGATGACCGTGGCCGAGGTGGACCTGCGCGTCGGCGGCGCGTGGCGGTACGCGCTCGTGACGCCGGAGGGGTACGAGGTGGCGTTCCACGGGGAGTACCGCGAGATCGTGCCGAACGAGCGGATCGTGTCCACGGAGGCGTTCGAGGGCATCCCGGACCCGGACGGGAACGCGGCGGTGTGCACGTACGACTTCGAGGAGAGGGACGGCCGGACGTTCCTGCGGATGCTGATCGAGCACAAGACGCGGGAGGGCCGGGACATGCACGTCAACTCCGGCATGGAGTCGGGCATGCAGAAGGGCCTCGACCTCCTCGAGGAGATCGCCGTCTCGCTGGCCTGACGCCGTGCGATCATCGACGGCATGGGAACCGTGGATTTTTCCGGTCTGCTGACCATCGCCTTGCCGTTGGTGCTCATCGTCGTGGTCGTCCTGGCGGTACTGCGCCGACGCCGCTGACGCCGTGGGCGGCCCTCGAAGGGCCGCCCACGGTCCACATCAGACCGCCCGCATGACTTTCGCTCCCGCGTAGACGATGTCCACGAGCAGCACGCGGTCGTTGTTGGGCGTGCCGTCCTTGTCGGTCGTCGTGGTCAGCCAGATGTCGCCGTCGTGGTCGACCTCGACGGTTCGCAACCGGTTGTACGTGCCCTGGAAGTAGATCTTCTGGTCCACCAGGTCGCTGCTGCCGTCGATGGTCATCCGGTAGACGCGCTGGCCGACCGTCGTGGCCACGAAGACGTGGTCGTTGATGATGGTCAGACCGCTGGGCGAGGCCACGTTGGTAGCCCACACCTTCTTCGGCGCGATGAACCCGGCGCACGAGCCGCCGGTGCCCTCGCAGTTCGGCCAGCCGTAGTTGCCGCCCTTGGTGATGAGGTTGACCTCGTCCTGGCTGGTGTTGCCGAACTCGGCCTCCCACAGGCGGCCCTGCGAGTCGAAGTCCAGGCCCTGCGGGTTGCGGTGGCCCTTGCTCCACACGGCGTTGCCGAACGGGTTGTCCGACGGGATCGAGCCGTCCGCGTTGATGCGCAGGATCTTCCCGTTGAGCGAGCTGTTGTTCTGCGCGTTGGCGCTGTTCTGCGCGTCACCGGACGAGACGTACAGCTTGCCGTCCGGACCGAAGCGCAGCCTGCCGCCGTTGTGGTAGCGGTTCTTCGCCAAGCCCTGCAACAGGATCTGGTACGTGTTCTGCACCAGCGCGTTGTTCTCGTACTTGATCCGCACGACCCGGTTGCCCTCGGACGCCGTGTGGTAGGCGTACAGCCAGTGGTCGTTGGCGAAGTTCGGCGACAGTTCGAGCCCGAGCAGACCGCCTTCACCGTCCGTGCCGACCGCCTGGGAGATCTTGCCCGCCAAGGTCTTCTGGCCGCTCTTCGTGAGCCGGTAGACGTTGAACGTCTCCCGCTCGCTGAACAGCGCGGAACCGTCCGGCAGGAACACGACGCCCCACGCCACGTCGACGCCGCTCGCCAGGGTGCTGACGGTGCCGGGGTTCGGCGTCCCGACGGGACCGCCGGCGCTCGGGGTCGCCTTGACCTCGTTGCTGAAGCCCGAGACGTTGCCCTTGGCGTCGCGCGCCCGGACCTTGAACGTGTACTCCGTGCCCGCCGTCAGGCCCGCTGACGTGGTGCTCGTGGCGTTGCCGTCCGCGGTTCCGGTCTGGACGTTGTCGCGGAAGACCTCGTACCCGGTCACGCCGACGTTGTCGGTCGACGCGGTCCACGCCAGGTCGACGCTCGTCGCCGTCTTCCCGGTCGAGCGCAGGGTGCCCGGGGTGGTCGGCGGCACGGTGTCCGCGGGTGCCGGGTCGGTGCGCACGAGGACGTTGGAGCTGGCCACGGAGACGTTGCCCGCCGCGTCCTTGGAGAAGACCGTCCAGTCGTACTCCGTGTCCGGGATCAACCCGGTCGCGGTGGCCTGGAGGACGTTGCCGACGCTCGTGACGAGCTGCCCGTGCTGGTACACGTCGTAGCCGGTCACGCCGACGTTGTCGCTGCCGGCGTTCCAGGCCAGCGACACGGTGGTCGAGGTCTTGCCGGTCGAGCGCAGGCCCGTCGGCGGTTGCGGCCGCTCGGTGTCGGCCGGACCGCTGAAGGCGACGCTCAGCTTGTCCGCGTTCGGCCCGCCCTCGGCCGTCGTCGACACCGCGCGGACCTTGTTCGCGCCCGCCACCAGCGGCAGCGTCACGGCGGCGGTCTGCCACGTCGTCCACGCGCCGGTCGGCGGGAACGCCACGGTCGTCGCCGCTCCACCGTTCGCGCTGACGGCCAGCGGCCGGTTCACGGTCGTGCCGTTGGCGAAGCGGAACGTCAGCGCGTGCGAACCGGCCTGCGCGGCCGTCACGGTGTACTCGACCGAGCTGCCGACCACGTTGTCGTAGTTGACGAAACC
>DATMCA010001082.1:0-4074 GCA_035559015.1 Umezawaea sp.
GCTGATCTTCGACTACCCGTCACCGACGGCGCTCGCCCAGCACCTCGGCACGATCGTGCCGGTCGAGGACGCGGCGAGCACCACCGGCGTGCACACCGAACTGGACCGATTGGCCGCCGCCCTGGGCACGGCCGCACCGGACGACGCGGAGAAGCAGGTGATCGCGGCCCGGCTGCGTGGCCTGCTCGCCGACCTCGACGGTGCGCCGCAGGACGACGACCTCGGCTCCGCCACCGCGGACGAGTTGTTCGACCTGCTCGACAACGAGCTGTCGTGAGCCACGTGACCGCCGCCAACGCCAGAGGAGATGATCACGTGGCGAACGAGGACAAGTACCTCGCCTACCTGAAGCGGGCCACCGCCGACCTGCGGGACGCGCGCAAGCAGCTCCGCGACGTCGAGGACAAGGCCACCGAGCCCATCGCGATCGTCGCGATGAGCTGCCGCTTCCCCGGTGGGGTCGCCACCCCCGAGGACCTGTGGGACCTCGTCGCGAACGGCCGGGACGCGATCTCCGGGTTCCCGACGGACCGCGGCTGGCAGGTCGAGGACATCCCCCTGGAGGGCGGGTTCCTCTACGACGTCAGCAAGTTCGACCCGGCGTTCTTCGGCATCTCGCCCCGCGAGGCCCTGGCGATGGACCCGCAGCAGCGCCTGCTGCTGGAGACGTCCTACGAGGCGTTCGAGCGGGCGGGCATCGACCCGTCGACGCTGAAGGGCAGCCGGACCGGTGTGTTCGCCGGCCTGATGTACCACGACTACGCCGCCCGCGAGATCGCGCCGCCGGAGGGCGTCGAGGGCTACCTGGGCAACGGCAGCGCGGGCAGCATCGCGTCCGGTCGCGTTTCCTACACGCTCGGCCTGGAAGGCCCCGCCGTCACCATCGACACGGCGTGCTCCTCGTCGCTCGTCGCGCTGCACTGGGCCGTGCAGGCCCTGCGGCTCGGCGAGTGCGAGATGGCGCTCGCCGGTGGTGTCGCGGTCATGTCCACGCCCGGCACGTTCATCGACTTCGCCCGCCAGGGCGCGCTGGCCTCCGACGGCCGCTGCAAGGCGTTCTCCGCCGACGCCGACGGCACCGGCTGGGGCGAGGGCGTCGGCATGCTCCTGCTGGAGCGCCTGTCCGACGCCCAGCGGCTCGGGCACGAGGTCCTGGCCGTCGTGCGCGGTAGCGCGATCAACCAGGACGGCGCTTCCAGCGGCCTGACCGCACCGAACGGTCCGTCGCAGCAGCGAGTCATCAAGCAAGCGCTTGCGTCCGCTGGTTTGTCCACTTCGGACGTCGACGTGGTCGAGGCGCACGGCACCGGCACCTCACTCGGTGACCCGATCGAGGCGCAGGCGCTGCTGGCCACCTACGGCCAGGACCGCGAAGAGCCGCTGTGGTTGGGATCGCTGAAGTCCAACATCGGCCACACGCAGGCCGCGGCCGGTGTCGCGGGCATCATCAAGATGGTCATGGCGCTGCGCCACGGCGTCCTGCCCAAGACCCTGCACGCGGACGTGCGCTCGCCGCACGTCGACTGGGCCGACGGCAACATCGAACTGCTCACCGAAGCCCGCGAATGGCCCGCTGGCGAACGTTTGCGCCGCGCGGGCATCTCGTCGTTCGGCATCTCCGGCACCAACGCCCACACGATCATCGAGCAGGCGCCGGTCGTTGAGCCGGTCGAAGCCGCATCGACTCCGGCCGCGGTCCCGTTCGTGCTGTCGGGCAAGACCGAGCAGGCGTTGCGCGCCCAGGCGGCGAAGCTGAGCGAGCACCTGGCCGCGCACCCCGACACCAACCCGCACGACCTGGCCTGGTCCCTCGCGACCACCCGCACCGCGCACACCCACCGTGCCGCGATCGTCGGCACGGAGCTGGCCGACGTGGTGCGCGGCCTCGACTCGCTCAACCCCGGCGTGGCCAAGGAGTCCGGTCTCGCGTTCCTGTTCACCGGTCAGGGCAGCCAGCGCGCCGGCATGGGCCGTGAGCTGCACGCGGCCTACCCGGTGTTCGCCAAGGCGTTCGACGAGGTTGCCGCGCTGGTGGACGTGCGGGACACCCAGGACGAGCTGGACCGCACGGAGTTCACCCAGCCCGCGATCTTCGCCCTGGAAGTCGCCCTCTACCGACTGGTCGAGTCGTGGGGCATCCGTCCCGACCACCTCGCGGGCCACTCCATCGGCGAGATCGCCGCAGCTCACGTGGCCGGTGTGCTGTCGCTCGAAGACGCCGCCAAGCTGGTCAACGCCCGCGCTCGGTTGATGCAGGCGCTCCCGGCCGGCGGCGCGATGGTCGCCCTCCAGGCCACCGAGGACGAGGTTCTCCCGCACCTCGGTATCAACGTTTCCATTGCGGCCGTCAACGGCCTGAAGGCCATCGTGCTCGCCGGCGAGGAAACCGCCGTCGCGCAGGTGGTCGAGAGGTTCACCGACCGCAAGTCCAAGCGCCTGGCCGTGTCGCACGCTTTCCACTCGCCGCTGATGGACCCGATGCTGGACGACTTCCGCGAGGTCGTCACCACCCTGACCTTCCAGCGGCCCCGGATCGAACTGCTCGGCGACGTGACCAACCCGGAGTACTGGGTCGCCCACGTCCGCGACACCGTCCGCTTCCACGAGGCCGTCCAGACGCTGGAACAGCGCGGCGTCACCAAGTTCCTGGAGCTGGGCCCGGACGGCGTGCTCGCCGCGATGGCCGAGGTCCCCGTGACCCCGTTGCTGCGCAAGGACCGCCCCGAGGTCGAGTCCGTCGCCACGGCGGTCGGCGCGCTGCACGTCAGCGGCGTCACCGTCGACTGGACCGCGTTCTTCGGCGGCGGCACGAAGGTCTCCCTGCCCACCTACGCGTTCCAGCGCGACCGCTTCTGGCTCGACGTCGTCCCCGGCGGCGTCCGGCTCGGCGCGTCCGACCACCCGCTGCTCGGTTCCACGCTGTCCCTCGCCGACTCCGACGGCCTGGTCCTCAGCGGTCACCTCGCCCTCGACACGCACGCCTGGCTGGCCGACCACGCCGTGTCCGGCACGGTCCTGCTGCCCGGCACGGCGTTCGTCGAGTTGGCGATCCACGCCGCCGACCAGGTCGGCTGCGACCTCCTCGAAGAACTGACCCTCGAAGCGCCGCTGGTCGTGCCCGAGCACGGCGGCGTGCAGGTCCAGGTCGGCGTCAGCGGTCCGGACGAGACCAGCCGCCGCGCCCTGACCGTCCACTCGCGACTCGACGGCCCGTGGACCCGGCACGCCACCGGCACCCTGCTCCCGACCGCGCCCGCGACGACGTTCGACCTGTCCGAGTGGCCGCCCGCCGGCGCCCAGCCGGTCGCCACCGACGCCCTCTACGACGACCTCGCGTCCGTGGGCCTGGCCTACGGCCCGGTGTTCCAGGGCGCGCGGGCCGTGTGGCAGCGCGACGACGAGGTCTTCGCCGACATCGCCGTGGACGACGACGTCACCGGCTTCGGCATCCACCCGGCCCTGCTCGACGCCACGCTGCACGCGCTCGGCGCGGTCAGCTCCGGCGACCAGGCCCGCCTGCCGTTCGCGTGGCGCGATGTCGCCCTGCACGCGGTCGGTGCCTCCGCGGTTCGCGTCCGCCTGGCCCCGACCGGCGCGGACGGCGTCTCGCTCCAGGTCGCCGACACCACCGGCGCGCCCGTCGCGTCCATCGGTTCGCTGGTGCTGCGCGAGGTCCGCGCCGACCAGCTCGCCGCCGGGTTCACCGAGTCGCTGTTCCACGTCGACTGGACCGTCCTCCCGGTCGCCGACGCGTCCGCCCGGATCGTCGAGACGACCCTGGACGCCGACCTCTCCGCGGTCGAGCCCGCCGACGCGGTCCTGGTCCGCCTGACCGCCGAGACCGACGGCGCGGACGAGGTGCACGAGGCCGTGCACGCCGCCCTGCGCCTGGTGTGCGCGTGGCTGGCCGACGAGCGCTTCGTCGCGTCCCGCCTGGTGTTCGCCACGAACGGCGTGATCTCGGTCGACGGCGAGGACGTCACCGACGCCCCCAACAGCGCCGTGTGGGGCCTGATCCGCTCCGCGCAGACCGAGCACCCGGACCGCTTCACGCTGCTCGACACCGACGGCACC
>DATMCA010001083.1:0-8481 GCA_035559015.1 Umezawaea sp.
ATCTCCCTGGCACTGCTCGCGTTGGGCGGCTACCGCCCCGATCTACCCGACCGCACCCACACATAGGTATCAAGAGCCTTAAAATTGCAGATCGGGCAGGGCTTTCGGGCACTGCCTTTTCGCCCGATCAAGGGGCAAATCTAGGGGCCCCAAGTCAAATCGGCCACACCACCGCTGGAACTCTCGCCCGCCCTACCCAACCTCACAAGCAGCCGCCCTCTCCAACAACAACGTCCTCTCCCTCCCATTACGCGTAAGCGACGCAGCCCTCTCGAACTCCCCCCGCGCCTCCTCCAACCGCCCGAGCTTCATCAAAAAATCCCCCCGCACACTGGGCAACAGGTGATACCCCTTCAACGAGGGCACAGCCAGCAACCCATCCACCAGCTCCAACCCAGCCCCCGGCCCCTCAGCCATCGACACAGCCACAGCCCTGTTCAACTCCACGATCGGCGAGGGCATCACCTTCCCCAACACCCCGTACAACGAGGCGATCCGCCCCCAGTCCGTCTCATCAGCAGTCCGAGCCCGCCCATGACAAGCAGCGATGGCCGCCTGCAACGCGTACGGCCCCTCCGACCCACCCAACTCCGACACCCGATCCAGCCCCTCCAACCCCCGCCGGATCAACATCCAATCCCACCGCCCACGATCCTGCTCCAACAACAGAACAGGCCGCCCACCGGAATCCACCCGTGCCGCCGCCCGAGACGCCTGGATCTCCATCAACGAAACCAGCCCGTGCACCTCAGGCTCGGCAGGCATCAACCCCACCAACACCCGCCCCAACCTCAAAGCCTCACTGCACAACGCCGGCCTCAACCAGTCGTCCCCAGCGGTAGCCGAATACCCCTCGTTGAAAACCAAGTACACAACTTCCAACACCGACGACAACCGCGCAGGCCACTCCTCACGAGCGGGCACCTCGAACGGCACCTCAGCCTTCGCCAACGCCTTCTTCGCCCGCACGATCCTCTGCGCGATGGTCGACTCGGAAGCCAAGAACGCCCGCGCGATCTCATCGGTGGTCAACCCACCCAACAACCGCAACGTCAACGCCACCCGAGCCTCGGTGGACAGCACCGGGTGACACGACACGAACACCAACCGCAGCAGATCGTCATCGATCTCCGGCGCGTCGACGTCCACCGGGGCGGCCCCGAGCGGATCCAACTCCTGCCCCAGGATGGCGACCTTCTTCCGCAGGTTCTGCTCCCGCCGGATGAAGTCGATGGCCCGCCTCTTCCCGGTGGCCATCAACCACGCCCCCGGGTTGCGCGGAACGCCCTCGACCGGCCACTGCTCCAAAGCGGCCAGCAGGGCGTCCTGCGCAAGCTCCTCGGCGAGCCCCACATCCCGCACCATCCGGGCAAGCCCAGCGATGACCCGAGCCGACTCGATCCTCCAGACCGCGTCAATCGCGCGGTGCGCCTCCGAAGCCGTCACAACCACTGACTACAGCACCCACGACGGCCACGCAAACGTCCCAACCGCGCCCGAAACCGCCCTACTGCCCCAACTGCTCCCTCAACGCGTCCTCAGCCGCCCGCAGCTCCGGCGTGAACTCGTCCCCGAAGTCGGAGGCCTCGGCCACCCGCCGGATCTCCACCATGGAGTCCTCCCCCTCGAACACCGGCATCCGCTTCACCCACTCCACGGCCTCGTCCAACGACTTCACGTCCAACAGCCAGAACCCCGCGATCAGCTCCTTGGTCTCCGCGAACGGCCCGTCGACCACGGTCTTCTTCTCGCCCTGGAGGTGCACCCGAGCACCCTTGGAACTGGAGAGCAGTCCCTCCCCGGCCAGCATCACCCCGGCCTTGACCAGCTCCTCGTTGAACTTCCCCATGGCCGCGAGTTGCTCCTCGGTGGGCATGACCCCGGCTTCGGACTTCTCGTCGGCCTTGATGATCACCATGAACCGCATGTCTGCTCCCTGAGGTCGGTGCGGGGTCTTCACCCTGCACCCCTGCGTCGATCGGCGGCCCCTCGATTCGACACGCCCCCACGACTTTTCCCCAAAAACTTCTAAAAACCCTCTGACCTGCGAAAACGCAAACGGCCGGACCGCCGCGAGGCGATCCGGCCGTGAGCCGCTGGTCAGTAACCCGGCCTGGCGGCGTTCTTCGCCTTCCGGACCGCGCCGTCGATCTGGTGGTGGTACTTCCCCTTGGTCTGCCGGTCGAGGAACGTGCCCGCCTGGTCGGCGAGCCTGCTCACCTTCTCGGGGTTCTTCTGGGCGTACTTCTTCGCCGCGGCAGCCGCCGTGGCGAGTACCGCGAGCTTGCGCAACATGGCCATCCGCTCTCCCTTCGACACCCCTTCAACGTGCCGGGGTACCCCGAAGGTTCCCTATTCCAACGTCCACGTCGCCGTGTCGGTGTACACCTGCCCACCACGGGACCCGCTGACCGTCACCACGTTCGCCCCCGGTCGCAACGTCACCGGCCACGTGTAGAGGTGGTCCGCCGCCGAAGAAGGCGCCCCCACCCGCACCCCGTTCACCGACAGCGACACCGAGTCGACGGTCCCGTACGCCCGGACCGTCGTGGCCGCCACCGTCCGCTGCGTCCACCGAGCGCTGTTCAGGTGCACGAACGGCGTCGACGTCCAGTTCGCCTTGTACCAGTAGAACGAGTCCTTCCGGGTGGTCCGGTCGTACGTCACCAGCCCCTTGTCGTTCCGTCCCAGCGCGTCCCCCTCGGACCGGCTGTCCACGGCGAAGTCGAACATGTTCCACACGAACGACCCCCACAGGTACTGCCGGGTCGAGATCTGCTTCCACGAGTTCTCGTGCACCAGCGTCTGGTACTCCTCGGGGTGCCATCGGGACGTTGTCACCGGGGGAGAGGGGTTCTCCTCGTGCTGGTTCACGCTCCCGCCCGCCCCGTACTCGCTGATCGCGATCTTCCGGCCGGGGTCCTTGGCGTGCAGCTGATCGGCCCACGCCCCCGGCCCGGTCGCCGGCAGGCTGTACCACCCGAAGTACTTGTTGTAGGCAGCCAACTCCGCGTGCCCCGACAACGGGTCCAGGTCCCCGAGGTGGCTCGCGTACACCGAGTGCCGCCCGGAGTCCTCGGCCGCCACCTGGGTGGCGAGCGTCCCCAGCAGCCCGTTCGTGGCCGTGTCGCTGAGCTTCTGCTCGTTCCCGATGCCGAAGAACACGATCGACGGGTGGTTGAAGTTCTGCCGGACCAGCTCGAACAGCTGCTGCTGCGCGTTCGCCCGGAACGCCGCGCTGTCGGTGACCCGGTCGACCAGCGGGATCTCCGTCCACACCACGTACCCGCGCTGGTCGGCCAGGTCGAACACCTGCTGCGACTGCTGGTAGTGCGCGGTCCGCAGGGCGTTCACGCCCATCTCGTCCATCAGGTCGAAGTCCTGCCGCTGCTGCGCGGGCGACACGGCCCACCCCTGGTCCAGCCGGTCCTGGTGCGCGTTGACGCCGTGCAACGGCACCCGCTGCCCGTTCAACCGGAACCCGGTGTCCGCGTCCACAGTGGACGACCGCAGGCCGAGCGGCTGGGTCACCACGTCCGTCGCCTTGCCCGTGTCGGCGTCCACGACCTCGACGCTCGCCCGGTACAGGTACGGATCGGCCTTGCCCTGCCACAACCGCGGACTCGGCACGGCCACCGTCTGCACGGTGTCGAACCCGGTGGCAGCGTTCACGGTCCGCACGGCCGACGTCGTCTCAGCCACGACGACCCCCGCGTGGTCCGCGACCACGGTCCGCAGCCGTACCCTCTTCGCGACGGTGAAGTTGTTCCACGCCTTGGTCGTCACCTCGACGCTCGCGGAAGCCGGGCCGACGACCCGCTGCCGCAGGTAGACCCCTGGCCCGCCGTAGTCGCCCATCCGGACCCCGAGCCGATCGACGCCCACCAGCGACACGCTCCGGTAGATCCCGCCGAAGAAGGTGAAGTCGGCCGTCAGCGGTGCCACGTCGGGGTAGGACGCGTTGTCCACCTTCACCGCGACGACGTTGTCCAGTCCGAGCTTCAGCGCGTCGGTGGCGTCGTACCGGAACCCGGCGAACCCGCCCCGGTGCTGCCCGAGCTTGACCCCGTTGACCCACACGTCGGCCACGGTGTTCACCCCGTCGAACTGGAGCCACAACCGCTTGCCCGCCAAGGCGGACGACGGGGTGAAGTGCTTGCGGTACCACCCGACGCCCCGGTAGTAGTCCGCCCCGCCGTCCTGCCCGTCTGCGGCGTTCCACGTGTGCGGCACGCTGGTCGCCGCCCACGACGAGTCGTCGAACGCCGGTGCCTCGGCCCCGGTGGTGTTGGCGCGCAGGAACCGCCACCCGGCGTCCAAGCTCACCTGCTGCCGCAACGCGGGCGGCGCATAAGCCGAAGCCGTCGGCAGGAAAGCGAAACTCGTCAAAGCGAGAACAAGGGGAAGAACAAGGGCGAGTAACCGCGACCGAGCCACGACACCACCTAGTGAATTCACGTACCTGAACATTCTCCCGACAGGTAGAACCGTTCCAGGACGCTAGCGGCGGCGTGACAAACCCGTCAACAAACCCTTCCACCCCAACGACTTCGACCGGTCCGGCGACGAGAAGTCAGTCCACGACCGGAATCAGCGCGGCCAATCCGTCCAGGACCCGCGCCAATCCGAATTCGTAGGCGAATTCCGGTGAATAGGCGGCCCCGTGCTCGGCTCCGGCGGCCGACCCCACACGGGCCGCCAGCGGATAGGTGGCAGGGTCGAGCACCCGCTCCAGCAGCGGCGCGTTCGCCGCCCACCACTCCTCCTCGGTCAACGCGCTCTCGGCCGCCGCGGCGAGAGCCGACCGCGCCCACGCCTGCACGAAGCTCAGCACGTGCGTCAGGGCGGCATCCATCCCCACGTCCGACAACCCGATCCCGTCCAGCGCCGACAGTTCGTGCTCGTACTTCGCCATCTGGCCCGGCCCGAGCGGTGGTCGAACGGTCGACACCGACGCGGCCCACGGGTGCACCTCGAACAGCCGCCGGTTCTCTGCGGCGACGGCCGTCACCCGCGACCGCCAGGGTTGTCCGGTGGTGTCCGCCCGCTCCATCCGCCCGTACGCCGCGTCCAGCATCAGGTCGAGCAGTTCGGCCTTGCCGGGCACGTACGTGTACAGCGTCATCGCGACCACGCCCAACGCCGACGCGACCTTCCGCATCGTCAAAGCCTCCAGCCCGGAGGCGTCGGCCAAGGACGTGGCCGCGTCGACCACGGCGTCGACGGTCAGGCCCTGGCGAGGCCCCCGCCGGGGCACCGCCGCGGGCTCGCGCCAGAGCAGTTGGAGGGTCCGTGCGGGGTCTCCGGCGCTGGTTCGTTCGTCAGCCACGGGCATCCTTACTTTTTACAGCGTACAATGTACAACGTATAGAGAAAAGGAGCGCCAGTGCAGATCACCGCGTCCGCCGTGTCCCTGAACGTCGACGACGTCCCCGCCTCCAGCCACTTCCTCATCGACCACTTCGGCTTCCAGGAGGTGATGGCCGCCGACGGCTTCGCCTCCCTGACCAGGGAGGACGCCGCCATCAACGTCGTCTTCCTGCGCCGGGGCCTGCCGACCCTGCCCGCCGACCAGCGGGACGTGCGCGCCACGGGCCTCATCCTCGCCTTCGAAGTCACCGACCTGGAGGGCGAGCTGGCCCGCCTCGAAGGAGAGGGTGTCACGATCACCATGCCCCTCACCTCGGAGGAGTGGGGTGAGCGGGCGTTCCAGGTCCGCGACCCCAACGGCGTCATCGTCCAGCTGGTCGACTGGAAGGCGTAGCCCTCAGCCGAGGAACGCCCGCAGCGCCGCCGCGGTGTGCGTGGGAACCTCCTCGGGCAGGTAGTGGTCCGCGGGCAGGGCTGAGCCGCGCAGGTCGACCGCGTACTCGTCCCACACGGCGAGCACGTCGTACGTCCGGCCGACGAAGCTCTGCTCGCCCCACAGCGCCAGCACCGGGCACTCGACCCGCTGCCCGAACGAGGCCTCGTCGTGGTCCAGGTCGATGGTCGCCGCGGCCCGGTAGTCGTCGCAGGACGCGCTGATCGCGGCCGGGTCGGAGAAGCACCGCACGTACTCGTCCAGCGCCGCCGGGTCGAACGGCGTCCCACCGTGGTGCCGGGCCGTCATCCGGGCCCGGATCCAGAAGTCCGGGTCGCCGCCGATCAGCCTCTCCGGGATGCCGCCACCCGCCGTGAGGAAGAACCAGTGGTAGTAGCCCTCGCCGAAGGCCGCGTCGACGTTCGCGTACGCGTGCCGCGTGGGCACGATGTCCAGCACCGCCAACCGGGTCACGACGGCCGGGTGGTCCAGCGCCATCCGGTGCGCCACCCGGCCGCCCCGGTCGTGCCCGACGACGGCGAACCGGCGGAACCCCAGCACCTCCATCAGTTGCACCTGGTCCAGCGCCATCACCCGCTTCGCGTACGCGGCGGGGCCACCGGCGGGCTTGCCGCTGTCGCCGTACCCGCGCAGGTCGGCCAGCACCACCGTGTGGTCGAGGGCGAGCAGCGGGGCGACGTGGTGCCAGATCAGGTGCGTCTGCGGATACCCGTGCAGCAGCAACACCGGCGGTCCGACACCGCCGACGGCGCAGTTGACCACCACGCCGCCGACGTCGACCCGGCGGTAGTGGAAGTAGGAGGGCAGCGGCACGCTCATCGGCCCACGAACTTCAGCAGCGCACGGGTGAACGACCCGGTGGTCGCGGTGCCACCGAGGTCCGGCGTGCGCACGTCGGTCTTCGCCAGCACGGCCGCGATGGCCGCCTCCACCTCGGCCGCCGCCTCGGCGTGACCCAGGTGGTCGAGCATCATCGCGGCCGTCCACACCGCGCCGATCGGGTTGGCGATCCCGCGGCCCGCGATGTCCGGCGCGGACCCGTGCACGGGCTCGAACATCGACGGGAAGTCCCGCTCCGGGTTGATGTTCGCGGCGGGCGCGATGCCGATCCCACCGGCCACGGCGGCGGCCAGGTCGCTGAGGACGTCGCCGAACAGGTTCGACCCCACGACCACGTCGAACCGGGCCGGGGCCAGCACGAACTTCGCGCACAGCGCGTCGATGTGCTCCTGGTCCCAGCGGACGTCCGGGTGCGCCGCACCCCGCTCGGCCACCAGTTCGTCCCAGAACGGCATCGTGTGCACGATCCCGTTCGACTTCGTCGCCGACGTCACGTACCCGCGCCGGGAGCGGGCCAGCGTGAACGCGTAGTCGAGCACGCGGGTCACGCCCGCGCGGGTGAACACCGCCTCCTGCACGGCCATCTCCTCGGGGAACCCGCGGTTGAGCCGTCCGCCGATCTCGCTGTACTCGCCCTCGACGTTCTCCCGCACCACCACGAACTCGACCTCGCCGGGCCGCGCGCCGCGCACCGGGCTCTCCAACCCCTCGAACACCCGGATCGGCCGGAGGTTCACGTACTGCCGGAACCGGCGGCGGATCGGGATCAGCAGCCCCCACAGGGAGATGTGGTCCGGCACGCCGGGCTGCCCGACCGCGCCGAGGAAGATCGCGTCGTGGTCGCGGACCCGGTCGAGCCCGTCGGCGGGCATCATCGCGCCCTCGCTCAGGTATCGCTCGCACGACCAGTCGAACTCGTCGTAGGCGAACGAGACGCCGTGCCGCGCGCCGACCGCGTCCAGCACCGCGCACGCGGCGGGGATGACTTCGCGACCGATGCCGTCGCCGGGGACGAGTGCGATCCGGTGGGTGCTCATGCCCTCGATAGCACCAGGTCGATGGGGCCCGCGTCCAAGACGTGAACCCGGTCGTGGAGATAGGCAGGGCCTATCGAACGCTCCGGGCGGCCTCCAGGAACGCCTCGGCGGCCGGGGACAGCGCCTGGCGGCGCCAGACCAGCGCGAGGTGCAGGTGGGCGGGCGGTTCCAGGTCGAGCACGAGCGCGCCCGCCTGCCGGGCGAGCGGGGCCCACGAGTCGGCGAGCACGGCGATGCCGACGCCGCCGAGCACCAGCGGCAGGATCGCCTCCCGGTGCTCCGACTCGACGACTGCGGTGAAGTCCACGCCCTCCGCCCGGACGTCCTCGACCAGCCCGCGCATCCCGGTCCCGACCTGGCCGACGACCAGCCGTTGCCCCGCGAGGTCCGCCCGCCGCACGACCCCGCCCGCGGGCACCGGCCAGTCCGGCGGCGCGACCAGCACGAACCGCTGGGTGCCGAAGTCCTCCTGGGCGACCCCGACCGCCTTCACCGGCTCGCTGCTCGCCAGCAGCCCCACCTCGGTCACGCCCGTCCGCACCATCCCGACCACCGCGCCCGCCGTCGTCGCCGCGCGGATCGCCACGGTCAGGCCGGGGTGCCGCGCGGTGAACGCCCCGATCACCGCGCTCAGCGGCTCCACCGCCTGCGACGGCATCGCGGCGACCTCCACGCGGCCGGTCTCCAGACCCGCCGCGGCGTCCACGCTGGACCGCGCCGACGCCAGCCCGCGCACCACCCGACGGGCGGGTTCGACCAGCGCCTGCCCGGCCTGGGTGA
>DATMCA010001084.1:0-2146 GCA_035559015.1 Umezawaea sp.
CGGGGTGGCGGCGGTGGTCCGCCGCGCCGAGGCCGACCAGGACCGCTTGGTGGCCACGGCGGTCGCGCTGGACAAGGGCGAGGCGGTGCTGCCGGGTGACCTGCTGGGCCTGCTGCTGGACCACGTGAGCCGGTTGCAGCGCAGCGTGCTCGACCCGAACGGACCGACGCTGTCCACTTTGACCACTCGGGAGGCGGACATGCTGCGGCTGATCTCGGAGGGGTGCGACACCGCCGAGATCGCGGCACGGATGTCGTTCTCCGAGCGCACCGTGAAGAACGTGCTGCACGAGGTGACCACTCGCCTCCAGCTGCGCAACCGGGCCCACGCCGTGGGTTACGTGATGCGCCACGGCCTCATCTGACCCCTTTTGCCCGAACAGCCCACGGGTCTTCCCGGACCCTGCCCGACCGGACCTCCCCGGCGTTCGCCGCACGCGGCGACGATCGCTTGCGACAGGTCCGTGACCGGAGGTGGAACCTTGTCGATGACGGCGCGTACCCGCAGCCTCGCCGTGCTCGCGGCGGTCGTGGTGGTGTGCGGGGTGATCGCGGTGGTGCGTGACGTCGTCGGCCCGCCGGAGGCGTCCGCCCAGCCGGGGGAGCCGGTGACCGGCCGCATCGCCTTCGCGGGCACCGAGCACCGCAGCCTCGGCTACGCGGTCGACCCGCGGCCGGACCAACTCGGCCCTACCACGCCCCTGCTGGGCGAGGGGCCCGCCCACTTCGACGACGACGTGTCCGCCCGCGGCGACCTGGTGGTGTTCACCAGCCTGCGCGACGAACCCCGGCCGCAGGTGTACCTGCGCGACGCCGGCGGCGGGGTGCGCGAGCTGACCGAGGGCCAGGACGCGGCGCACCCGCAGTTGTCGCCCGACCTGCGGACGGTGGTGTTCGGCTCGCGCGGCGACCTGTGGCTCGTCGGCGTGGACGGCGGCCGGCCGCGGCAGCTGACCGACACCGACTCCGACGAGTCGTGGCCCACGTTCTCCCCGGACGGCACGGAGGTCGCGTTCTCCAGCGACCGCTACGGCGGCCGGGAGGTCTACCGGATGCCGGTGGCGGGTGGAGCGGCCACCAGGGTGACCGACGAGCCGAACGGCGACGCCGGCGAGCCCGCGTGGAACCCGGTCGACGGCCGCATCGCCTACACGCTGCGGGTGGACGACGTGCCGCAGGTGCGCGTGCTGGTCGGCGCGGGCGTCGGCACCCCGTTGCTGGGCGGCGACCAGGCCGCGTGGCGCGGCCACTGGCCCGCGTGGCTGCCGGACGGCTCGCGCCTGCTGTTCCTGAGCCTGGACCAGGTTTGCGGCTGCTCAGCCGACCCGAACTCGGTGAAGGTCTACCGCGCCGACACGACGCCGGGCCTGCCGCTCACCGCACCGCCAGACCTGCTGCTGGGCGAGGACCGGCACCTGAGTTCGCCGAGCTGGCAGGTCGAGGGCTCCGTGCCGCGGCTGCTGGTCTCCCGCACCAGCGCCCCGACCTGGTTCACCGCGACCCTCCAGGACATCCGCCCCGACGGATCCGACCCGCGCGACCTCGGCGTGACCGTGCTGCGCGAGGACCCCGAGGCGGTCGACGACCCGAACCTGCTGTTCCACCCACGGGCCGGGTTCGACCCGTGGGCGACCCGCCAGTCGTACTCGCCGGACGGGCGGCAGATCCTGCTGAGCCGGTTCGAGGACGAGGACGGCAGGCGGGTGCAGCGCCTGTGGCTGGTCGACGCGGACGGGGGCAACCCGCGCCGGGTGCCAGTCGCCGACCGGCAGCCCGCCGACTGGGAGTTCGACGCCGGCTTCTCGCCCGACGGCCGGTTCATCGCCTTCGCCCGACGCTCTCCCGGTGGGGTGCGGCCGGCGGGCGGCCAGAGCCGGGTAGTGGTCGTCGAGGCCGCCACGGGCGCCGTGGCCGGTGTGCTGCGACCGCCGCCGGAGGCCTCGGACCAGAAGGACACCCAGCCCGCGTGGTCGCCCGACGGGACCGCGCTCGCGTTCACCCGCGGCACCATCAGCGACGGACCCACCGGCGAGGTCCGCGACAACCACATCTGGACCGCGCGCGCCGGGACGCTGGACCGGCAGCGCGACCTGAGCGCGCTGGTGTGCGGCAGCGACTGCCCGGTGACCGACGACAGCTCGGTGTTC
>DATMCA010001085.1:0-2030 GCA_035559015.1 Umezawaea sp.
TCCTGAAGATCTCCGCGCCATCGACGCGACCCGATTACAACGCCGGCTCGGTCGGGTCAGCACAAGCGAACTCACCGAAATCCGGAAAGTGTTGCGTTACTTCCTCGATCTTTGAGTGTGTCCGCTTCTACCCGGGTCACGGCAACGACTCGACGCTGGGCAATGAGACATCCTCTGTCAACGTCAGGCCGCCTGGGTGACTGTATGTGCGCGGTTGGCGGTGTGGATGGCCTCGTCGTAGAGGGTGCCGCGGTGCAGGCAGTGCCAGAGGATTTCCAGCCAGCGGTTGGCGAGGGCGCGCAATGCGGTGTGGTGGCGCTTGCCTGCGACGATCTTGGCGTTGTAGAAGGTGCGGGCCCAAGCGGACTGTTGCAGGCTGCAGAAGGCCCACTGCCGCACGGCGTTGCCGAGGTAGCGGTTGTAGGCCAGGCGTCGGGCCACGACGTGTTCGCTGCGGCCGGATCGTCTCGTGACCGGGGCGGCGCCGGCATAGCATTGCAGGGCGTTGGGCGTGGTGAACTGCTCGATGTGTTCGCCGATCTCACCGGCGACCCTGGCGGCGAGACGATCACCCAGGCCGGGCATGCTCAGGTAGATCTCGCCGCCAGGGAACGCGTTCCCCGGCTGGGGGTCCTTGGGTCGGTTGGTGCGGCCGTGGCGCGGACCGCCCAGCAGCAGTTCGCCCATCCGCCGGTGCCAGGCCCGCCGCTGCTCGCGCAGCAGCAGCAGTTGCGCGGTGGCCAGTCGGATGCTGCCAGCTTTGGCTCGGCCCAGCTCGGGCCGTATCGGCAGCCGGGGTACGGCCAGGGCGGTGATAACTCGCTCGGCGAACCGGTCGGGCCAGCCATGCTTGTTGGCGCGGGCCAGGGCTTCGACCGCGTCGCGGCCGGCGGCGGCCAGTTCCTCGGCACTGGGCCAGCGTTGCAGCAGTCGCAGGAACACCGCCGAGCCGAGGTCGCCGTCGGCGATGTCGACCGCGGCGGGGAACACCGCCAGCAGGTCCGCGCGCAGCCGGTTACCGAGGCGGCGTTCATCGCGGGCGGCCCGGTCGTCGTCGCGGGCGATGGCGCGCAGTTCGGCGCCGAGCTCGCCGTGCGGGATCAGCCGGCGCAGCTCGACGAACTGATCCAGGGCCAGCAGGCAGCAGATCCGGGCGTCCTCGGCGTCGTCTTTCTTCTTCGCCGGGCCGCGGCGGCGGGCGACCAGGTCCGGGTTGACCGGCAACACCGTGAACCCGGCGTCGACGAGGGCCTCGACAAGCAGTCCGTGGCGGGTCTCCAGGACCACCCGGACCTCGGCCGGGTCCGGCTCCACAGCCAGACAGCGAGCCACCAGTCGGGCTACCCCAGCCGGGCCATGCTCGATGCGGAACTGCTCGATCACCCCCTTACCCGGCAGCCCGAGCGCCACGTCGTGATAGTCCTCGGCCCAGTCCAGACCGACTCCCAGCAAGGTTGCCTCCTTCACCGTCGATCGAAACGGTCGGTGGAGGCACAGCGCCGTGCTGATGGACCAGTCCTCTTAGGACGACATCCTCGTGGGCGTCAGACCTCCGCCGGTAACCCCCGAGGACGCCGTCTCATTGAAGTCCTCGCGGGACAAGCGAGCGAAGCGTTCCTCGGAGGCTCCCGTGGCTAGAGAAGGTAGTCCCATCAGCGGGCGTCGATCCCGGAGTGGCGCGCCCGCGGCTGGTGATCTGCCAGGGGCTCGCTCCGTATCGCGGCGGTGGCTGGCCCGCAGTCAGTCAGGTGCGCAGCGGGTCCTTGAGCAGGATGGCGCGGGTGTAGAGCAGGGCGAAGCCGCGACGCTGCGCGTTCTGCTGTGATCTGGAGCCGGGTTGGACGGTGATGACGGCGACGTCGCAGCCGGCCGCCGTGGCGTCGGCGAGGCGGGCGGCGAGCAGGGCGTTCTGGATGCCCCGGCGGCGGAACGGCGGCGCGGTGGCGGCACCGGTGAACTGGGCGATGCCGTCGCTGACGCGGAAGCTGCCGCCGCCGGCCGCTACCCCGTCCAACGTTGCCAGGTACCGC
>DATMCA010001086.1:0-10057 GCA_035559015.1 Umezawaea sp.
GTTCTTCCCGGACGTGCGGGACGGCATCGAGGCCAGGGGGCCACACCTCCGGCGGGACAACTGGGCTGAGGTCGTGCTGGACCGGGACACCGGTGCGAACGTCTTCGTGCTCCCCGTCACCGCGGAGAACCTCACCGGCTACGAGATCGTCGACGAGGACGAGAACGTCCTCTGCCTGGTGCTGACTGAGGTCGGCTGGTGAGCGCGGTCGACTCCGGCGCGCCGGAGACCTCGCTGACGATCAGGACCCCGCACCGCGGACCCGTCACCGCGCTGACCGCCCTCCGGGTCGACGGGCGGGCGCTGCTGGTCAGCGGGTCGAGCGACGGCGGGGTGCGGCGGTGGGACGCGGTCACCGGCGAGGCGCTGGACGAGCCGCTCGACGGCCGCGGGTGGGTGTGGTCGTTGGCCACCGCCCACGCCGATGACGGACGTGCGCTGGTCGTGGGCGGCTTCCAGAACGGCCTGCTGGTGCGGTGGGACGCGGCCACCGGGCAGCGGTCGACGGACGAGGTCCGGACCGGGTGGGTGCGGGCGCTGGTGGTCGTCGGCGACTTGGTGTTCAGCGGCTCGGACGACGGCGACGTGCGTCGGTGGGACGTGACGACGGGCCTGCCCGTGGGCGATCCGCTGCCCGGTCGTCCGTACTCGGTCTGGTCACTGGTGACGGTCGAGTTGCCGGACGGTCGCACGCTGCTGGTGGGCGGTTTCGCCGACGGGGCGCTCTGGCGGTGGGACGCCGCGACCGGCCTGCCCGTCGGTGAGCCGGTGGTGGTCCACACGGGACCTGTGCGGGCGTTGGCGGTGGTGGGATCGGTGCTGTACAGCGCTTCCGACGACGGGACCGTGCGGCGCTGGGACGTGGAGTCCGGGTCGCCTGTGGGTGATCCGATCACCGCGACGGTGCTGTCGCTGCTCCCGGTCACGCTGGCCGACGGCCGCACCGTGCTCGTGGGCGGATCCCGTGACGGGCGAGTGCTCCGCTGGGACGGCGACACCGGTCTGCCGATCGGGGAACCGCTCGCGGGCCACCGCGGTCCGGTGCGGGCGTTGGCCGCGATCGGGTCGGACGACGGCCGCGCGCTCGTGTTCAGCGGCGCCGACGACGGCGAGGTGCGCCGCTGGGACGCGACCACCGGCGAGCCCGTCGGCGCTCCGTTGACCGGCCACACCGGCTACGTGACGGGACTGGCCACCGCCGGGTTGGCCGACGGTCGGACGCTGGTCGTCAGCGCGGGCGACACCGCCGTCCACCGCTGGGACCCGAGCACCGGCCTGCCGATCGGCGCTCCGCTGGTCGGGCACACCGCGAACCTCCGGTCGGTGGCCGCGCTCGGACCGGTCGACGGTCGCACGCTGATCGTCAGCGGAGCCGAGGACAACCTGGTGCGCCGCTGGGACGCAGAAACCGGGCAGCAGGTGGGCGAACCGCTCGCCGGTCACGCCGGGGCGGTGACGTGCCTGGAGGTGTTCGGCACATCCACCGGGCGGATCCTCGTCGCCGGTGGCTCCTGGGACGGCACCGTGCGCCTCTGGGACGCGGTGACGGGGGAGCCCGTGGGCGAGCCGCTGACCGCCGCCGCTCCTTACGTGCGGTCGTTGGCCGCCGTGCGGCTCCGCGACGGTCGCACGCTGCTGGCGGTCGCGACCTTCGGCGACGCGGTGCTGCGGTGGGACGTGGAGACCGGGCTGCTGGTGGGTGAGCCGATCACCAGTGACGTCGGGGTGGACGGGCAGGTGGCCGCGACCGTCCTGGACGACGGGCGCGCGCTGCTCGCCTGCGCGAACAGGGGCAGCAGCATCCAGCGGTGGGACGCGGAGACCGGGCAGCCCGTCGGTGACCCCATGGTCGGTCACCGCGACGACTACTCGGTGTTCTCCCTGGTCGCGGCGCGCCCGGACGGGGGACGCCCGGTGTTCGTGAGCGTGGGCAAGGGCGGGGCGGTGCTGGTGTGGGACGCGGAGACGGGCGATCGGGTGGGTGAGCCGATCGCCGGTGGCGACGACGCGACCGGGATGACCGCGGTTGGTGCGGCCGGCGGTCGACTGGTGGTGGCCACCAGAGCCGACACCGTCCTGAGGATCTCGGCGCGGCAGGTGACCCGGTGACCGGACCCATCCCCGTGGACGTGGAACGGCTGCTGTGGCGCCTGGCCGACCAGTACGCACCCGCCGAGCCCACGGGCCCCTTCATGGTCAGGCCCAGCTGGTTCGACCACGTCGGCGACCTGGTCGTGGCCGACGGGCCGGTCACCTGGGAGACCCCGTGGCGCACCGACGGAGGGTTCGAACACGACCTGGCCGCAGGCAGCCACCCGGTGTACGTGGGCGGCTACGCCCTGCCCGGCGACCGCTGGGACCCCGACTCGTTCCGCTACTTCGCGAGCGTGGTCGTGGTCCTGGTGGCCGAGCCCGCGCGGATCGAGGAGGCGGACTGGGACGTCGACTGCTACGACGACGTCCACCAGATCGAGGACGTCGCCGTCCTGTGGGGCGAGGAGGCCGGGCGCGCGTCGGGCCAGTACGAGTACGGCGTGCCCTCCTTCATGCGGGACGCGCGGGACCGCATCGCGTCCGGGGGACCGCTCGGCAGGCGGCACAACTGGGTGGAAGCGGTGCTCGACGACCAGACCGGGGCCAACGGCTTCGTCCTGCCGGTCGAGACGGAGACCGTCACCGGCTACGAGATCGTCGACGAGGACGAGGAGGTGCTGTGCCTGGTGCTCGTGGCGTGCGCCTGGACCAACCTCTGGTCGTAACAGATGTAACAAGCCGCCTCACGCGGGCGCGGGGCCGGTGGAGTCGCGGACGACCAGGGTCGTCGAGAGCTCCAGGTGCAGGGCCTCGGGTCGGTGGCCGTCGAGGACGCGCGCGAGCTGCGTGACGGCCAGGCGCCCCATCTCCTGGAGCGGCTGGCGGACCGTGGTGAGCGTGGGACGGGTGGCGCGGCTGAGGTCGATGTCGTCGAAGCCCGCGACGGACAGGTCCTCCGGCACGCGCAGGCCGCGCACGTGAGCGGCGTGGAGAGCGCCGACGGCGAGCTTGTCGTTGAAGCACACGAGCGCGGTCAGCCGTTCGCCGCTGTCCAGGAGTTCCCCGGCGGCGCGCACGCCGTCGTCGATCGTCGGCTCGACGTGCCTGGTCAGGTGCGGTGATGGCAGGACGCCCGCCTGCGCGAGCGCGGCGTGGTGGCCCGCGAGCCGGGCGTCACCGGCCAGCCACACGTCGGGGCCGGCGATGACGCCGATGGCGCGGTGGCCGTGCCGCACCAGGTGCGAGGTCAGCGCGCGGGCGCCGGAGAGGTGGGCGGCCGAGATCGACGGCACGTCCGGGGGCGGGGCCGTGCGCGGGTCGACCACGAGGAACGGGAACCCGCGCCGGGACAGCGCCACGAGTCGCTCGTCGTCCTCCGGCGGCAGGATGAGGATGGCGGCGTCGACCCCCGGTTCGTCCGGCAGGCCCGCGAGGGCGTCGGACTCCTGGGACGCCTCGCCCGCGTCGAGCACCATGCGGGCCCCGTGCAGGCGCAGGGTTTCGGCGATCGAGGAGACGATCAGTCCGAAGTAGTCGGTGAGCAGGTACGGGCAGCGGACGTAGACCGTGCGCGGTCCGCCGTCGGTCTCGACCGGTCGCCGGTGGCGTTCGACCGCCTGGAGCACTAGGTCGCGGGTCCGCGGCGACACGTTGGCGTGGTCGTTGAGCACGCGCGAGACGGTGGCGATCGAGACGCCGGTCTCCGCGGCGATGTCGCGGACCTTCGCGCGCCGGTTCTCCACCAGCCGATCTTAACGACGACTTGCGTCTTGACGCCGTTCCGACGGCCGTGTTCCATCCTGAAACGGGTTGTTACATGATGCTCAAGGGAGAGCGATGAGAACCTCCGTCGTCGTAGCCGTCACGTCCGTGGTCGCCCTCGTGCTCGGCACGCCCGGCGGTGTCCACGCCGACGACCGGAAGCACGACTCGCCGAGGGCGAGGGTCTGGCTCACCACCGTCGACCGGGCGCAGTTGGCGGCCGAGCAGCCTTCGGTGGCGTTCCGCCGGGGAGACTCGCCCCACCAGACCATCGTCGTCGACCCGGACCGGACGTTCCAGGAGGTCGACGGCTTCGGCGCCTCGATCACCGACTCGTCCGCCGCGGTCCTCTACCGGCTGAGCCCGGCCGCGCGCGAGGACACCCTGCGCAAGTTGTTCGACCCGGAACGCGGCATCGGCGTCAGCTTCCTCCGCCAGCCCATCGGCTCCTCGGACTTCACCGCGGCGGCCGAGCACTACACGTTCGACGACGTCCCGGCCGGGCGGACCGACTTCCCGTTGCGGCACTTCTCCATCGCCCACGACGAGGAGCAGGTGCTGCCGCTGCTGCGCCGGGCCAAGCAGCTCAACCCCAGACTGAAGATCATCGGCACGCCGTGGAGCCCTCCGGCGTGGATGAAGACCACCGATTCCCTGGTCGGCGGACGGCTCAAGGATGACCCGGCGGTCTACGACGCCTACGCCCGTTACCTGGTCAAGTTCGTGCGCGCCTACGCGGCCGCCGGGGTGCCGATCGACTACCTGTCGGTGCAGAACGAGCCGCAGAACCGCGCCCCCGTCGGCTATCCGGGCACGGACATGCCCGTGGCGCAGCAGGAGAAGGTGATCAGCGCGCTCGGGCCGCTGCTGCGCTGGGCGAGTCCGCGGACGAAGATCCTGGCCTACGACCACAACTGGGCGACCCACCCCGGCGACATCGGCACCACGCCGCCCGGTGAGGACCCGGAGACCGACTACGCCGAGGACTTCCTGTCCGGTCCGGCGGCGAAGTGGGTCGCGGGCACCGCCTTCCACTGCTACTACGGCGACCCGTCCGCGCAGACCGCGCTGCGGAACGCCCACCCGGACAAGGGGATCTGGTTCACCGAGTGCTCCGGCTCGCACGGGCCGACCGACCCGCCCGCGAAGGTCTTCCGCGACACCCTGGTCTGGCACGCCCGCACGATCGCCATCGGCACCACCCGGAACTGGGCGAAGTCCGTGGTGAACTGGAACATCGCGCTCGACGAGACCGGCGGCCCGCACCTGGGCGGCTGCGACACGTGCACCGGCCTGGTGACGGTCGGCGCCGACGGGACCGTGACCACCAACGCCGAGTACTACACGATCGGGCACCTGTCGAAGTTCGTGAAGCCGGGCGCGAAGCGCGTCGCCAGCACGTCCTTCGGCTCCACCGGCTGGAACGGCCAGATCACCGACGTCGCGTTCCGCAACCCCGACGGCTCCACGGCCCTGGTGGTGCACAACGAGAACGACGAGCCGAGGTCGTTCGCCGTCGCGGTCGGGGACCAGGTCTTCGACTACACGCTGCCCGGTGGGGCGCTGGCGACCTTCACCTGGCCGCGGGACCGGTCGCTGCGGTCCGACCTGGACCAGGTCGCGCTGACCGGCGCGAAGGTCACCACGTCGCCCGCGGGCACCAACCCGGACTCCGCCGTCGACCCCGAGGCGTCGACGTGGTGGAGCAGCGGCCAGGGCCAGGAGCCCGGCCAGTACGTGCAGGTGGACCTGGGCGGCGGCAAGGTGTTCCGGCGGGTCGCGATCGACAGCGGTGGCAACCTCGGCGACTACGCCCGCGGGTGGCGGCTCTCGGTGAGCGACAACGGAACGGACTGGCGAATCTTGGCCAGTGGCTTGGGCGACGGCCAGTTGACGAACGTCGACGTGCCCCGCACGCGGGCGCGGTACCTGAGGATCACCGCCACGGCCCAGGCCGGGAACTGGTGGAACGTCAGCGACGTGCGCCTGTACGCCTGATCCGCACCCGGTGGCGGGACCCGATCCCGCCACCGGGCCCACCCGACGACGTGCTCGGGGGTGGGTTTCGGTCGAGGCCGAAACCCACTGGTCCACTGCCGCGTCCGGTCTACGGAATCGGTGCCGCGGAACGGGTTCCGCCGGACTTGTTCTGTGCCAACGCTTCTCCCGGCGGTTGCCCGGACTGTCCAATTGATACGGACTCCGACTTTTCCACGCCACCTGTCATCGGCTCCGTTCGCGGTGTAAAGATGGAAGCGGGAACCCCGCCGCTGTTCCCGCCGCGCTCCAGCGCGTGATTTCCTGTCTAGGGGGGCTCTGTCGGCATGGCTGACGAGGCTTTGATCCGTCCTCTGCCCGAAGCGCTGAGGTCGCACGCCGAACGCGATCCGGGCAGGGAGGCGTTCCGCGACGCCCGCCTGGCCGTGACGTACGGCGAGCTGCTCGAACGCACCGGGCGGTTCGCGGGCCACCTCGCCTCGATGGGTGTCGGCCGCGGCGAGCGCCTGGCGGTCTACCTGGACAACCGGGTCGAGTACGCGGAGGTCCTGCTCGCCGGGGTGCGGGCCGCGGTCGTCGGCGTGCCGGTCAACCCCGGCTGCACGGACGCCGAACTCGGCGCCCTGCTGGACGACGTCGTCGCCGCCGTGGTGGTGACCGACGCGCGCCACGCGGCGCAGGTGGAGCGGATCGCGGCCGACCGGCCGCGGCTCAAGGTAGTCGTCGTGGGCGCGGACGTGGCCGGGTCGACGCGGTACGACGACCTGGTCGCGACCGAACCGCCGGAACCCGCCCGCGACGACCTCGGGCTCGACGAACCCGCCTGGATCCTGCACACGTCCGGCACCACCGGCGGCCCGCGGGGTGTCGTGTCGACGCAGCGCACCGCGCTGTGGTCGGTCGCCGCGTGCTACGCGCCGGAACTCGGCCTGACGGCGGAGGACCGCCTGCTGTGGCCGTTGCCGATGTTCCACAGCTTCTCGCACTCGCTGTGCGTCGTCGGGATCACCGCCGTCGGCGCGAGCGCCCGCATCGTCAGCGAGCCCGCGCTGCCCGCGACGGTGTTGCGGCTGGTGGAGGAGTCGGCGGCGACCGTCCTGGCGGGCGTGCCCACCACGTACCACCGGTTCCTGGACGTCGACCAGCCGTTCACGGCCCCCGCGCTGCGGATGTGCGTCACGGCGGGCGCGCCGCTGACCGCCGAGCTGCGCTCGGCCGCCGAGGCCAGGCTCGGCCTGGCGCTGACCGACTGCTACGGCAGCACGGAGACGTGCGGGATGATCGCGGTGCAGCCGCGCGACGGCGTGCGGGTGGAGGGTTCCTGCGGGCCGCCGCTGCCCCGCACCGAGGTGCGGGTCGTCGACCCGGAGACGGCGCGGGACGTGCCGCCCGGTTCGGACGGCGGGATCTGGGTCCGCAGCCCTGGCGTGATGACCGGGTACCACGCGAACCCCGACGCGACGGCCGAGGCGATCGTGGACGGGTGGTACCGGACCGGCGACCTCGGCAGGATCGGGGAGCACGGCCACCTGGTCCTGGCGGGCCGGGTCGACGACACCATCATCCGCGGCGGCGAGAACGTCCACCCCGCCGAGGTCGAACGGCTGCTGCTCGGGCTGCCGGGGGTGCGGGACGCCATCGTCGTGGGCAGGCCCCACCCCGTGCTGGGCGCGGTCCCCGTGGCGTTCGTGGTCCCCGCCGACGAGGGCATCCGACCCCTCGCCCTTCGGCACGCCTGCGCGCTGGCGCTGGCCGAGGTGAAGGTGCCGGACGAGGTGCTGCTGGTCGACGAGATCCCGCGCACCGCCTCCGGCAAGCCGCTGCGCCGGGTCCTGGTGGCCCGCCTGGAGGCCGCGACCGGAGCCACGGCGGCGGCCCGCGCGGCGGAGCTGGCGGCGTTGCCCGACGCGGAGCGGATCGCCCTGCTGCTCGACCTGGTCAAGGCCGAGACGGCGTTCGCCTCGGGGTGGCCGTCGGTGGACGACGTGCCGACGCACACCGCGTTCACCACCCTGGGGGTCACGTCCCTGGGCGCGGTCACGCTCGCCGAGCGGCTGGGCGCGGCGACCGGGCTGCGGCTGTCCAGCAGCACGGTCTTCGACCACCCCGATCCCGCCGCCGTGGTCGACCACCTGAACGCCAGGCTCACCGGCGCCGTCCCGGCCGCGAAGACGACCCGGCCGCGCTCGACGTCCGACGAGCCCGTGGCCATCGTCGCGATGTCGTGCCGCTACCCCGGCGGGGTCGGGTCGCCGGAGGAGCTGTGGCGGCTCGTCGCCGACGGCGTGGACGCGACGGGCGACCTGCCCTCCGACCGCGGCTGGGACCTCGCCGACCTGTACGACCCGGACCCGGACCGCATCGGTAAGTCCTACACCCGGCGCGGCGGCTTCCTGCACGACGCCGCCGAGTTCGACGCGGGCTTCTTCGGCATCTCGCCGCGGGAGGCGCTGGCCACCGACCCGCAGCACCGGCTGCTCCTGGAGATCGCCTGGGAGGCGGTGGAGAACGCCGGGATCGCGCCCACCTCGTTGCGGGGTTCGGACACCGGCGTGTTCGTCGGCCTGATGCACAGCGACTACGCGGCCAGGCTGTCCCGGCACGAACTGGAGTCGCACCTGGGCATCGGGTCCGCGGGCAGCGTCGCGTCCGGCCGGATCGCCTACACCCTCGGCCTGACGGGGCCGACGCTCACCGTGGACACCGCCTGCTCCGCTTCGCTGGTGGCGCTGCACCTGGCGGCGAAGTCGCTGCGCGACGGCGAGTGCTCGCTGGCCCTCGCGGGCGGTGTCACGGTCATGTCGACCCCCAGGCCGCTGATCTCGTTCAGCCGCCAGCGCGGCCTGTCGCCCGACGGCCGGTGCCGCTCCTTCTCGGACGAGGCGAACGGCACCGCGTGGGCGGAGGGCGCGGGGCTCCTGCTGCTGGAACGGCTGTCCGACGCGCGCAGGCTCGGCCACCCGGTGCTCGCCGTGGTGCGGGGGTCGGCGGTCAACTCCGACGGCGCGTCCAACGGCCTCACCGCGCCGAACGGCGACGCCCAGCGGGCCCTGATCCGGCTCGCGCTGGCCGACGCGGGCCTGACGTCGGCGGACGTCGACGTGGTCGAGGGGCACGGCACCGGCACCACCCTCGGCGACCCGATCGAGGTGGAGGCCCTGCTCGACACCTACGGCCAGGACCGGGAGCCCGACCGCCCCCTCCGGCTGGGGTCGCTCAAGTCCAACATCGGCCACACCCAGGCCGCGGCGGGCGTCGGCGGGATCATCAAGGTCGTCCAGGCCATGCGCCACGGGGAACTCCCGCGGTCGCTGCACTCGGGCACGCCGTCGACCAGGGTGGACTGGTCCGCGGGCGCGGTGAGCCTGCTGGAGCGGGCCAGGCCGTGGCCCGCGGGTGACCGGCCGCGGCGCGCGGGCGTGTCCTCGTTCGGCATCGGCGGCACCAACGCGCACGTCATCATCGAGGAACCGCCGCACGTGGACGAGGTCCCGGCCGATCCGCCGGTGTCGCCGTGGCTGTTCTCGGCGCGCGACGAAGCCGGTGTGCGGGACCAGGCCCGTGCGCTGACGGCCCTGGTGGACCTCCCGCTCCCGGACGTCGCCTACTCGCTGGCCGTGGGCCGGGACGCCTTCGAGCACCGGGTCGCGGTGTCCGCCGAAGACCCCGCCCGGCTCAAGGCCGCACTCCTGGCCGTCGCGGAGGGCACCGCGCACCCGGACGTCGTCCGCGGTCGGGTGCGCGGGCCCGCCCGGCTCGCGTTCCTCTTCACCGGCCAGGGCGCTCAACGGGTCCACATGGGACAGCGCCTCGCCGACCGGTTCCCCGCCTTCCGCGAGGCCCACGACGAGGTCTGCCGCCACTTCGACGCACCGCTGCGCGCCGTGGTCGACGGGCTGGGGGAGCCGGACCTGCTGCACCGCACCGATTTCGCGCAGGCCGCGCTCTTCGCCTTCGAGGTGGCGCTGTTCCGGCTGCTGGAGAGCTGGGGCGTCCGACCGGACGCGGTGGCGGGCCACTCGGTGGGGGAGCTGGCCGCGGCGCACGTGGCCGGGGTGCTGTCCCTGCCGGACGCGGCCCGGCTCGTGGCCGCACGGGGCGGCTCATGGCCGAACTCCCGCCCGGTGGGGCCATGATCGCCGTGGAGGCCTCGCTCGCCGAGGTTGAACCGCTGCTCGAACCGGTGGCGGACCGCGTGGCCGTCGCGGCGGTCAACGGGCCGTCGTCCGTCGTGCTCTCGGGCGTCGAGGCCGACGTCGTGCGG
>DATMCA010001087.1:0-2391 GCA_035559015.1 Umezawaea sp.
CCCGACTTCCTGCTGCCGCGCGACAGCTCCGAGGCGATCGCCCGCATCCGCGAGCTGCACGAGTACGCCCGCGCGGGTCACCGCGTCGAGGTCGCCTGCTTCGGCGGCAAGGGCCGCACCGGCACCGTCCTGGCCTGCCTGGCGGTGCTGTCGGGCGTGCCCCGCGAGGACGCCGTGGCCTGGACCCGCACCCACTACGACCGGCACGCCGCCGAAACCCCGTGGCAGCGCCGCTGGGTGCTCAGGTTCCCGACGTCCTGACCCCGCCGGGCACACGGGACCGCTGAGGGACGATCGCCGCCGCGAGCAGCGCCAACGCGCTCTCCGACGCCGAACCCGGCTCGGGGACGGCCATCACCACGTGCACGTCGTGGCCCCGCGGGCTCTGCAACGTCTGCTGGGTGAGCGTCATCGACCCGACCAGCGGGTGGTGCATGCGGTACTCGACGACGTCGCACACCCGCACCCGGTGATCGGCCCACATCCCGGCGAACTCCGGGCTGCGCACGCACAGGTCGCCGATCAACCCGGCCAGCAGCGGGTCGTCCGGGTGCAGCCCCACGGTCACCCGCAGGTTGCCCACCACGGCCTTCGCCTTGCCGGGCCAGTCGGAGTACAGCTCCCGCAGGTGCGCGTCGAGGAACACCAGCCGCGCCATGTTCGGCCGCCCACCGGGGTCCTCGGGCGCGTCGAAGTCCAGGTGCCCGGCGAACACCGCGTGCCCCATCGGGTTCCACGCCAGCACGTCGGTGCGCCGCCCCAGCACGATCGCGGGCGCGTCACCCACCGCCGCCAGCAGCGCACGGGTCGCCGCGGGCACCCGTTCCGGCGGCGGCCTGCGCACGGGTCGCCGCCGCGTCGCCGCGCCGGCCAACGCGTGCAGGTGGGCGCGTTCGGAGTCGTCGAGCATCAACGCCCCGGCGATCGCGTCCAGCACCTCGGGCGAGGCGTTGTGCGACTGCCCCTGCTCCAACCGCGCGTAGTAGGGCGCGCTGACCCCCGCCAGCAGCGCCAACTCCTCGCGCCGCAGCCCCGGGACCCGCCGCCGGTCGCCGTAGGTCGGCAGCCCGACGTCCTCGGGGCGCAGCCGTGCCCGCCGCGCCTGAAGGAAGTCCCCGAGCCGACCCTGTCCGTCCATGACGTCGAGTATCGACGCCCGCGCCGCCCGCTGCCGCACCCCGGCGGGGTCAGGCACCGCAGGGTGTGGCACCGGGCGCGGCACGCCGTGAGGGTGGATCGCGTCACCCCCTCCCGAGCAGCCAGGAGAGCACGTCATGACCACCGAACTGGACACCCTCGACGTGACCGGGTTCGCCTTCACCCGCCAGGCCTGGGTCGCCGCGCCGCCCACCGCGGTCTACGACCTCGTCAGCGACGTGTCCACGATCGAGCGGTGGAGCCCCAGCGCCAGCGCGGTCGCCTACGACCCCGGTCACGGCCCCCGCGTCGGCGCGTGGTTCTCCGGCCACAACCGCCGCGGCGAGCAGGAGTGGACCACCCGCTCGCAGGTCGTGGCCGCGTCGCCGGGGCAGGAGTTCGCGTTCGTCGTGGGCGGCGCGGACGAGGGGATCGTGCGGTGGCGGTGGACCTTCCGCGAGGACGGCGACGGCACGGTCGTCGCGCAGTCCTGGCGGCTGCTGCGCCACGTCCCCGTGCTCGGCACGACCCACGCCGAGGTGGCCGCGCTGGCCGACCACATGGCCGACAGCGTCGAGTCGACCCTGATCGCGCTGGCCCGGTGGATCTCGACGGCGGGAAATCGACGGGCGCGCACGGATCCCCGGCCCCTACAGTGGCGCCAACGCGTCGACGGAGACGAGTAGCCGGGGACCACGCGGGTCCAGAGAGCCGCTGGTAGCTGGAAAAGCGGCCTCGCGCCCCACGGCGAAGACCCTCCCGAGCGCGGGGAGGAACGGCGGGGCGCGCGGCCCCGCCCCATGCCCCGCCGGTTGGCCCCCGTCACCGGGCTCGTCGAGGCCGCCGCCCGTTCGCGGGTGGCGGCGAAGGTGCGGTGGTACCGCGAGTTCCCTTTCTCGCCCGCGCCCCCAAAGGATCGCGCACATCCCCTTGGAGTGTGATGATCTCCCGAGTCATGGCCGCCGACCTGCCCCGGCACGTCGGCGAGCACGTCCGGATCGCCGGGTGGGTCCACCGCATGCGCGAACTCAAGTCCGTCACCTTCCTCGTCGTCCGCGACCGGTCCGGCCTGGCCCAGGCCGTGCTCACCGGGCCGGTCGGGGTCGGCGAGGAAACCGTCGTCGAGGTCCACGGCCTGGTCACCGCCAACGACAAGGCCCCCGGCGGGGCGGAGATCACCGACCCCGTGATCACCGAGTCGGCACCACCGCCGTTCGACCTCTACCGCCCGCACGTCATCGCCACGCTCCCGAC
>DATMCA010001088.1:0-4326 GCA_035559015.1 Umezawaea sp.
CGCACCCTGTTCACGGCCACCCAGTACCCGGCGGACTACGGGTTCGTGGACAACACCCTGGGCGAGGACGGCGACCCGCTCGACGCGCTGGTGATCGTCCAGGAGCCCACGTTCCCCGGCTGCCTGATCAAGTCGCGCGCCATCGGCATGTTCCGCATGACCGACGAGAAGGGCGGCGACGACAAGCTGCTCTGCGTGCCCGCCGACGACCCGCGGTCGGAGCACCTGCGCGACATCCACCACCTGAACGAGTTCTACCGGCTGGAGATCCAGCACTTCTTCGAGGTCTACAAGGACCTGGAGCCCGGCAAGAGCGTCGAGGGCGCCAGCTGGGTCGGCCGCGTCGAGGCCGAGGCCGAGGTCGTCCGCTCGTACCAGCGTCTCAAGGACGCCGTCGCACGAGGCGAGGACCACTAGTACCCGGATGAAGAAGAGCCCCGCACCTCATCGAGGTGCGGGGCTTTTTCTTACACGATCTAGTGAATCGGGAGCGGGGGTGCGGCGGCCGCTTCCTTCGCGTCGTTCTCGTCGTTCATCCGCTCCAGACCGGAGCGCATGGACAGCGGGACCTCCTTGAGGAACCAGATCAGCACGAAGCCGATCAGCACCACCACGCCACCGACCAGGAACACGTTGTCGATCGCGCCGGAGAAGCCGTCCAGGAACGGACGCGCCAGCACCGGGTCGAGCGTCTTCAGGAACTCGGTGTTGTTCAGGTCGACACCGGAACCGCCGCCGCCCTGAAGGCTCTGCGCGAACTGGGCGTTCTCCGGCTTGGCCAGCGCGGCCTGGAAGTCCGGGTTGCCGAACGCCGACGTGAGCGCGTTGCCGATCTTGTCGCCGACGCTGCTGAACAGGATCGACAGGAAGACGGCGGTGCCGACGGTGCCGCCGATCTGGCGGAAGAACGTGGCCGACGACGTCGCGACGCCCATGTCCCTCGGCTCGGCGTTGTTCTGGATCGCCAGCAGCAGGGTCTGCATGCACAGGCCCAGCCCGGCGCCCATCACGAACATCATGCTGAGCGTGAAGGCGTTCGACGTGTCCGTGCCGATCGTGCTGAACGCGAACAGCGCACCGGCCATCAGCGCGAAGCCCATGACCGGGAACAGCTTGTAGCGGCCCGTCCTCGCGGTGATCTGGCCGCTGATCCCGGCCGCCGACATGATGCCGAACGTCAGCGGGAGCAGCATCAGACCGGCTTCGGTCGCCGAGGCGCCCTTGACGATCTGGAGGTACAGCGGCAGCGAGACCATGCCGCCGAACATGCCGATGCCCATCACGAAGTTGATCGTGTTGCCGAGCGAGAACGTGCCGCTGCGGAACAGCCTCAGCGGCAGCAGCGCCTCGTCGCCCATGCGCTTCTCGTTGAGGATGAAGCCCACGACGCCGACCACGCCGAGCGCGTACATGGCGATCGAGGTGCCGGAGGCCCAACCCCACTCGCGACCCTGCTCCGCGACGATCAGCAGCGGCACCAGGCCGACGCTGAGCAGCGCCGCGCCCCAGAAGTCGATGCGGTGGTCGACCCGCTTGTGCGGGACGTTGAGCACCTTGGCGACGACGACGAGCGCGATGAGCGCGATCGGGACGTTGATCAGGAACACCCAGCGCCAGCCCGCGATGCCCGCGAACGAGTCCAGACCGGCGAACAGGCCGCCGACGACCGGGCCCGCGACGCTCGACACGCCGAACACGGCCATGAAGTACGCGGAGTACTTGCTGCGCTCCCGCGGCGACGTGATGTCCGCCAGGATCGCCATGCCGAGGGACATCAGACCACCGGCGCCGAGGCCCTGCACCGCGCGGAACGCGGCCAGCTCGTACATCGAGGTGGCGATGCCGGACAGCAGCGACCCGGCCAGGAAGAGGCCGATCGCGGTGAGGTACATCGGCTTGCGGCCGTAGATGTCCGACAGCTTGCCGTACAGCGGCGTCGTGATCGTGGCGGTGATCAGGTACGCCGTGGTGGCCCACGCCTGCAGGGTCTGGCCCTGCAGTTCGTCGGCGATGGTCTTCATCGCCGACGAGACGATCGTCTGGTCCAGCGCCGCGAGGAACATCCCCAGCAGCAGGCCCGACAGGATCGTCAGGATCTGGCGGTGGGTGAGCAGCGACTCCCCGCGGGGGTTCGCCTCCGCTCTCTCTACCGTTTCCGACATCACTTCTCCCCTCCTGAGCGCGGCCCCAGTCCGCTCTCAGCCAAAAATCCCGGTAGCGCGTGCTCGTAGTCGCCCACGAAGCGCTCTAAAAAGTCGGTGAAGGTGCGCCAGTCCGGCTCGGACCAGCTCCCGAACATCCGTGCGATGGCCTCGTTGCGCATCCGACGACGTTCGCGCAGCAACTGCTGGCCCGCCTCGGTGGCGACGAGCACGCTGGCCCGTCCGTCCTCCGGGTCGGCACGACGCTCGACGAGCCCGTCCTTGACCAGACCGGCGACCTGGCGGCTGACCGTCGAGGGGTCGGAGAAGACCGCCTCGGCCAGCGCGCTGGACCGGGAGGGACCCAGGTGAACGAGGTTCGCGAGCAGGATGAACGCGGCCTTGTCCATGCCCGCCTTGCCCATCTGAGCGGCCACGCACGCGTGCATCTTGTTGAGCCGGATCATCGCCACGCCGACGCGGTCGGCCAGGTCCAGTTCCGCCTCAAGCTCGATCGAACCCACCGTGTCACTCACCGGGTCCACCATGGAACACTCCGTTGCTTGCATCAACCAACTAGTTGCTGAGTACAAGCATGAACTCGGATGGCGTAGTGGCGCAAACGAATTAGGCGTGAGCCGCGTCTCAGCAGGCGGTTACCAACGGGTAGGCAACGGGGTTACCGGCCGGTAGCATCCGACGGCATGAGCCAGGACTACACGTTCGTCGCGGACGCCCTGAAGCAGGGCGTGCCGTGGGTCGGGACCGCAGGCGTCGAGTTCGTCGAGGTCGAGGGCGACCGCGTGCTCGCCGAACTGCCCGACCGCGCGGAGAACCACAACCACGTCGGCGGCCCGCACGCCGCCGTGGTGTTCGGCGTGGGCGAGACCGCGTCCGGGGCCGTCGCGCTCGCGGCGTTCTCGCAGCACATGGACAAGGCCACACCGCTCGTCGCCCGCGCGGAGATCTCCTACAAGAAGGTCGCCACCGGCGTGCTGCGCGCGGAGGCCGTCCTGGGCCGCCCGGCCGCGGAGGTCGTCGCCGAACTCGCGTCCGGCACGCGGCCCGAGTTCCCGGTGCACGTCACGGTCACCAATGCCGACGGCGCCACCACGGCGGAGATGACCGTGACCTGGACCCTGCGCCCGAACCGCTGACCAGCGCGGACGGGTGGTCGCCGTAACGCCCGCCCGCCCCGCGCGATGCCTCCGACGTCGGGCGCGACCACCGCGCCGTTGGAGGATCGCGTGACCAGTTCACCCCCAGCTTTAGTCCGCAGGCGGCGCGGAGTCGTCCCGCTGCTGCTCATCGCCGCCTGCGCGAGCGCGTGCGGGTCCACCCAGGACCTCCCGCGCGCCGCCGCGGCCTTGTCGGGCAGCAGCACCGCGTCGACCACGAGCACACCCACCACGACGACGGCCGCCCCACCACCGGTGCAGCAGGTCGTCGACGGCCGCACGCTGATCGACGCCGCGGGCAAGCGGCTCCAGGTCGTCGGGCTCGCACCGCCCGGCGAGTGCTGGGCGCGGGCCGCCACCGAGTTCGCCAGGACCACGTTGGCGGGCAAGCAGATCAAGGTCGTCCCGGTGGCGGGCGACCGGGTCGGCGTGCAACTGCCGGACGGCTCCGACTTCGCCGAAACCGCGCTGCGCAAGGGAATGGCCCGCGCCGAGCCCACCGCGAACTCCACGCTCACCGCCGCGCAGGCCGTCGCGCAGCAGGCCGAGATCGGCCTGTGGGGCGGCACGTGCAAGGGCGCGGACGCCGTCGCCCCACCACCTCCGCCGCCACCGCCGGTGACCAAGGCGCAGCCGGTCGTCCCGCCGCCCCCGGCCTCCACTCCGGACCCACCGGCGTCGGCGTACTACAAGAACTGCACGGCGGCCCGTGCCGCGGGCGTAACACCGTTGCACCGCGGCGAACCCGGCTACGGGTCCCACCTGGACCGTGACGGCGACGGAATCGCCTGCGAGTAAACCGATTCAGGGACCAGGCTCACCCGATCCGCCGGGCGAGCCTGGTCCATTCGGGGAGTCGACTTGGTAACGTCCTGTGACCCGCGTAACACGCAGGATGTCCGATTGCGATGACCGGATCACAGGTGCGACCGCCGCGCCCTTGGAGGATCGCGTGCCCAGTACTCCCCCCGTGCCGTCCCGATGGCGACGAGGAGCCGTTCCGTTCC
>DATMCA010001089.1:0-4023 GCA_035559015.1 Umezawaea sp.
TTGGTGAGCAGCATCAGGGCCAGGAGACCGGTGATCTCGGTGGAGTCGGGGACGCTCCGCCGGAGGAGCCGGGTCAGGTGCACCGCCTCGGCGGCGAGGTCCGCGTCGTGGGGTGGCGCGCCGGTGGTCGTGTGGTGGGCCTCGGTGAACATCACGTAGAGCACGTCGAGCACGGCCGTGATCCGCTCCGCGGTGGGAGCCGGTGGTGGGAGCGGCAGGCCGAGCTGGGAGACGCGGCGCTTGGCGCGGGTGATCCGCTGGGCGATGGTGGCCTCGGGCACCTGGTAGACCGTGGCGATCTGGGCGGTGGTCAGTCCGGCGACCGCTCGCAGGGTCAGGGCGACCTGCCCGGAGCGCGGCAGGTCGGGGTGGCAGCACAGCAGCAGCACCAGCAGCGAGTCGTCGGTCTGGACGGCCTCCGGCACCACCGGCGGGTCCAGCAGCGCGGTGCGGGCCTCGCGCTGCCGACGGCGGGCGTCGCTGCGGGCCTGGTCGGCGTAGCGACGGCGAGCGGTCACGGTGAGCCAGGCCAACGGGTCGTCGGGGAACCGCGCTGGCCACTGCCGGTGCGCGTGCAGGAGTGCCTCCTGGACGGCGTCCTCGCACCGGTCGAACCGGGCGCTGCCGTAGGTGCGCAGGAGCCGGGCGAGGACCTGCCGCGCGAGTTCGCGCCACAGGCCCTCGCCCACCGCGGGCGCAGCGGTCACTCGTCCCCCAGGTCGGCGAACATCACCGGCCGCAGCTCGAGGGCCAGGCCGGGGATCCGCGCGTCGGGGATCTGCTTCGCCAGCTCCACCGCTCGGGCCTCGTCCTCGACGTCGATGAAGTAGAAGCCGCCCATGAACTCCTTGCTCTCGACGAACGGCCCGTCGGTCACCTCGGGCTGCCCGCCGGTGCTGCGGATGACCTTCGACTGGCTGGGGTCGGCCAGGGCCTGCGTCGCGATGAACTCACCGCGTTCCTTGGTGGTGGCCATGAACGCGGCGTGCCCCTCGTGGATCATCGTCTGCTGCTCGTCGGTGAGCTGCTCCAGCACCGCCGGGTCGACCTGCATCAGGATCAGGTACTTCACTGTTCTCCTCCTGGTGGGTGAACCACCCTCGTGGCGGTTCACCAGGGGGTCGTCACCGATCCGGCGGACACGACACCACGTGCTCGACATCTTCCACCGGATTTTTCCCCACCGCTGTCGTACCCGGCGCGGCGGTGACGACCACAGGGCATGCGATCACCACGGACACGGCAGGCCGGTCCCGACGGCGAAGGGGGTCCCGTGACCCAGCGGACCAGGGTTCACTGCTTCAACGTCACCAGCGACGGGATCGGGGCGGGCGAGGCGCAGAGCTTCGAGCACCCCTTCGGCCACGTGGACCCCGGCGACCTGTTCGCCTGGGCCGGAGCCACCGCCAGCTGGGTCAACCGCACGGATCCCGGCGGCACCAGGGGGTTGGACGACCACATCACCCGCGACTTCGCCCGGAACATCGGCGCCGAGATCATGGGGCGCAACAAGTTCGGCCCGATCCGCGGCCCCTGGCCGAACCACGACTGGCGGGGCTGGTGGGGCGACGAGCCCCCCTTCCACACCCCGGTCTTCGTCCTGACCCACCACGAGCGGCCGTCCTTCACGCTCGGCGACACGACGTTCCACTTCCTCGACACGACACCGCACGACGCGCTGGAGCGGGCGAAGGCCGCCGCGAAGGGCCGGGACGTGCGCATCGGCGGTGGCGTGACGACCCTCCGGCGGTTCCTCGAAGCGGACCTGGTCGACGAGATGCACATCGCCGTCTCCCCGTACGAACTCGGCAGCGGCCTGCGGCTCTGGGACAGCCCGGACGAACTGACCGACCGGTACCACCTGGAACGCGTGCCGAGCCCGAGCGGCGTCGTGCACCACTTCTTCTGGCGGCGATAGCACCGCCGCCGACGCCGGGTGGCGTTTGGCGAGCCTGGTTCCCTGCGCGCGGCCCGGACCGGGCCGTGCGCGGGGAAACGCGCTCCCGCGGCCGTGACGTGTCGACTTCGGTGACCGCGGGCCTCTGCCGTGATCGGCTATCGTGGCCGCGTGATTCCGCCGCCGGACAGCACTCCGCCGACGGTCGAGGAGCCCGCGGTGACCGGTCCCGCACGGCCCGGCCCGATCGCACGATTACGGGCGAGCGCGGTCTTCCGGGGTGTTGGTGGGCGGCCCGGCGCGCTCGTCGAACTGGTCCTCCTGCTGCTCTGGTTGCTGCTCTTCGCGCGTCTGCACGCCGCCGCGGGCAAGGACCTCGCGACGGCCCACGCCAACTCGCTGGCCCTCCAGGCCGCGGAACGCGCGGCGCACGTCGACGTCGAGCTGAGCGCGAACCGTTGGCTGGTCGGGAATCCAGTGCTCGCTCACCTGGCGGTGTACCTGTACCGGCTGTACTACGCGGCGGTCGCGGGCACGCTGCTGTGGGTGTTCATCCGGCACTCCGACGTCTACCGGGAGATCCGTCGGACGATGGTCGCGATGATGGTCCTCGTCCTGCCGGTCTACTGGGCGGTGCCGATGTCGCCGCCGCGCTTCGCACTGCCGGGTGCCGTCGACGTCGTCGCCGCGTACGACATCGTGGGCCGGGCCGCCCACGAGGCCTGGGTGCACCCCACCCACCACACGGCCATGCCCAGCATGCACGTCGGCTGGTCGTTGTGGTGCGCGTACGCCGTGTGGTCCGCGCTGCGCCGCACCCGTCCACGCCCGGCGCTGCTGGCGTGGTCGTTCCCGCTGCTCATGATCGCGGTCGTGCTCGGCACGGCGAACCACTTCGTCCTCGACATCGCGGGCAGCGTCGTGCTCCTGGCCGTCTCCGTCGTCGCCGCGTCGCTCTGGGGCCGCCTCGTCGCGCGCCGTCGGGCCGCCGAACCCCGGCAACCGGTGCCCACGTAGGCGCTACCCCAGCTGGTCGCGGCGGCGGGTCAGGTTGGCGGTCTCGGCGGTGTTGCCCGCCAGTTCGATGGCCCTGTCGTACGCCGCGCGCGAATCCCGGCTCCGCCCCAGCCTGCGCAGCAGGTCGGCTCGGGTGGCGTGGTACGCGTGGTAGTCGGCCAGCCGGTGCTCCAGGCGGTCGACAGCGGCCAGCGCCACCTGCGGACCGTCGAGTTCGGCGACCGCGACGGCCCGGTTGAGGGCGACGATCGGCGACGGGTCGAGGCGCACGAGCTGGTCGTAGAGGGCGAGGACCTGCGACCAGTCGGTGTCGCGGATGTCGCCGGCGGAGGTGTGCACGGCGTTGATCGCGGCGAGGATCTGGTAGCGCCCCGGCGCCACCCCGGTCGCGGCGGCGACCAGGCGTTCGCGCACCAGCCGGTGGCCCTCGGCGATCAACGTCGCGTCCCAGGCCCCGCGGTCCTGCTCGTCGAGGGCGACCAGTTCACCACTCGCCGAAACCCTGGCGCCTCGGCGGGCCTCGGTGAGGAGCATCAGCGCCAGCAGCCCGGCCACCTCGCCGTCGTCCGGCAGGAGGGCGCGGATCAGCCGGGTGAGCCGGATCGCCTCGGCGGTCAGGTCGTGGCGCACCGGATCGGTGTCCGGGCCGGTCGCCAGGTACCCCTCGTTGAAGACGAGGAAGAGGACGGCGAGCACACCGGTGACGCGCTCGGGCAGGTCCTCGGCGGACGGCATCCGGTAGGGGATGCGCGCCGCCTTGATCTTGGCCTTCGCGCGGGTGATCCGCTGCCCCATGGCGCTCTCGGCCACCAGGAAGGCGCGGGCGATCTCCGGCATGGTCAGCCCGCCGACCATGCGCAGCGTCAGCGCCAGGCGGGCCTCCACCGCCAGCGCCGGGTGGCAGCAGGTGAAGATCAGCCGCAGCCGGTCGTCGTCGATGGCGCCGAGGGGCTCGGACGGGTCGTCGTCGTGCACCACCAGAGCCTCCTTGTGCTTGTCGTCGCGCTTGTTCTCGCGCCGGATCCGGTCGATGGCCTTGCGGTTGGCCGTCGTGGTCAGCCACGCGCCGCGGTTCGGGGGGACGCCGTCGGCGGGCCACCGTTCGACGG
>DATMCA010001090.1:0-5639 GCA_035559015.1 Umezawaea sp.
CGTCAACTCGGCCGCGTTCCGCACCATCCGATCGCCGACCCGAGTGATCACATCACCCTCGACGATCCCCGCCGCGGCAGCGGCCCCACCAGCCGGCACGTTCTGCACCTGCGCCCCCTCAGCCGTCTCAGCGGAAGCCGACCGGGCGTTCACGTTCATGTCCGCGTGCTTGACCTCGCCGTTCCGGATCAACGCCTCGGAGATCTTCCGCGCGTAGTTCCCGGAGATGGCGAACCCCAGCCCCACCGAGTTCCCCGTCTGCGTCTGGATCGACGAGTTGATCCCCACCAGCGCCCCGGACGAGTCCACCAGCGCCCCACCCGAGTTGCCGGGGTTGATCGCCGCGTCGGTCTGGATCGCGTCGTAGGTCACCTGCGGCCCACCGTTCTCCCCGGCCGCGGTCACGGGCCGGTTCAACGCGCTGACGATCCCCTGCGTCACGGTGTTCGACAACGACAACGGCGACCCGATCGCGATGACCGAGTCACCCACTTCAAGATCATCGGAGTTCCCGAACTGGATCACCGTCGGGTTCGTCACCTCGACCTTGATCACCGCCAGGTCCGTCTTCGAGTCCCGGCCCACGATCCGCGCGATGGCGCGCTTCCCGTCGGTGAACACCACGGTCAGCTTCGCCGAGGCGTCCTGCACGGCGGGCGCCACCACGTGGTCGTTGGTGAGCACGTACCCGTCACCGTCGATCACCACGCCGGACCCGACCCCGGCGACGTTCGCGCCCTTGAACTCGATCGACACCACCCCCGGCGTCGTCCGGTTCGCGATGTCCGACACCGACCCGGCGGGCCGCTCCTTGGCGGGCTTCACCTCGGCCAACGTCACGCTGCCGTCGGTCAACGGGTTGCCTGCCCGGCCGAAGAACCAGCCGACCAGCCCACCGGCCGTACCGACCAGCAGTGCCGCGACCAGCAACAACACGAGCCCTACGGGCTTGACCCGACGCCCGAACAACAACTCCGGCACGCTCAACTGCGGCCCGGCGGCCACCTTCGTGGCCGAGGGACCGGCCGACTTCTCCCCCACGGCGGGCGGGCCGATCACCGCACCTGAACTCGGGTCCCGCCACGGGTCACCGGCGGGCTTCCCGTCCCAGAACACCGGATCGATGTCCGGGTCCACCCCGTGGTCAGCGCCAGGGGGCCGCTGGAGCTTCAGATCAGCTCCGCCGACCGGGCGACCGAACGCGGTGGACAGGGCCTCGGGCGGGGGCGGAGCCATGGGCATCTGCCCGTTGACCAGCGCGGGCCGCTGCGCGTCGAACGCGGTGTCGACACCCTGCGGGCGGCCGAACACGGCCGTGAGCGAGGGGTCGACGGACGGGCGGTTCAACGGACGCGGCGCGAGCCTGCGGTGCTCCCCGTCGTCGACGCCCGACACCGGGGTCGCGGGCGGCTGACCGTTGCCCTGCTCTGGCTGGCTCATCGCTCCCCGAATGGTTCCGCCTGAAACGTCAAGATGGGGGCAAGCCTGCCTGGTACCCGGTGAAGTCCGCGTACGCGGGTCCTCAGCGCCCGTTGGCCACCGATCGAAGCAGGTCAAGACGGTCGTTCTCGTCGTGCTGGAGCGGCCCCACGGCGCTCGCGGGCTGCACCGCCACGGCGGGCGCGGCCGGATCGCCGATGGGCGTGGGCCGGGCCTGCGGGGACGGCTCCCCGACGGGCGTGACCAGCACCAACGCGCCGAGCATCAGCCCGGACACCACGGCGCCCGCGCTGTTGCGAGCGCGACGGGCCCCGAATCGCCCCAGCACCGAGGAACCGGCGCCGAGCGGCCGGGACGTGCCGAGCACCGGGCCCGAGCCGAAACCGGCGGGCACGCGGTCGGGGCGGAGCACCGTCACGAGCTGCCCGTCCTCCGTGACGGCGAGGCCGTCCGGGGCGCTGGGCAGGTCGACCTCCTGCGGGATGGCCCGCAGCCGGTCGAGGAATCCCGATGCGCAGTTGGGCATGCCCGCGGCGCGGACCGCGAGGCGGACCTGCTGCTGGTAAGCGGCTTCAGCCGAGCAGAGCGGACACCGCGCCAGGTGCGCCGTGGCGCGGCCGTGCGCCGTCGACGACAACTCGCCGTCGACGAAGGCCACCACCACGTCGGGCAGCAGGTGTTGCTCCGACAATCCCCAACCTCGCAGGTCGGTCATGCAGAGTCCTCCAGCACCTGTTCCCGACGGCGTTCAAGGGCGGACCGCAGGGCCTGGCGACCCCGATGGATCCGACTCCTCACGGTACCCAGTTTCACCCCGAGGGTCGCGCCGATCTCCTCGTACGACAGTCCTTCGACGTCGCAGAGGACCACGGCGGCGCGGAACTCCGGCGGCAGCTCGTCGAGAGCGGCCTGGAGGTCCGGGTCGAGGTGCGTGTCGGAGTAGACCTGCTCGGGGCTCGGGTCGTCGCCCGCGAGCCGGTCCGTGTCCTCGGGCAGCCCCTCCATGCGCAGCCGCGAACGGCGGCGCGCCATGTCGAGGAAGAGGTTGGTCGTGATGCGGTGCAGCCAACCCTCGAAGGTGCCCGGCTTGTAGGAGGCGAGCGAGCGGAACACCCGGATGAACGTCTCCTGGGTGAGGTCCTCGGCGTCGTGCTGGTTACCGGTCAACCGGTAGGCCAGTCGGTACACCCGGTCGGCGTGCTCACGGACGACCTCGTCCCACGAGGGCGGCGTCCAGTCCGCCGACTCGATGGTGGCTACGGTCGGCGTGGGGGCGGCGGGGGACAACGCCACCGGCGAAGTCGGCTGCGTGCGCATCGGGCGGTGAAGCACCTCCAGTGGGCTGGCTAGCCCTGTGCACAGGTCAACGTGGGATCGGTTCCCGGTGTTCCCGTGTTCTGAACTCTGACCACCAGCGTGCCGGTCTTGCTTATAACCATCGTGAGAGTCCCCTGAGAGCAGGCTGAGAATCCCGATTTACCCATTCGGGTACCTGATGACACCCGCACAGGTGCCCTTCGACGCGCAACGTCGGCTCACTTCACGGCGGGTTCACCCGATTTCACCCCTTGCGGCGCTAACCTCCTGGCTTGTGACACCGGATTCGCCGCTTCGGGACTACGTGGAGCACTTCCTCCCCGAGGACGACGTGCTGACGGCCGCCCGGAGCAGGGGTGTCGAACTGGGCTGCGTGCCGATCGGCAGCGGCGGGGGCGCGGCCCTCCGCTTCCTGGCCGCCGCGCTCCAGGCCAAGGCCGTCGTGGAGGTCGGCACGGGCGCCGGCGTGAGCGGCCTCTACCTGCTCGGCGGGATGCCCGTGGCGGGCGTCCTGACGTCCATCGACGTCGAACCGGAGCACCAGCGGGCCGCGCGCAAGGCGTTCACCGAGGCGAAGATCCAGGTCAGCCGCACGCGGCTGATCATGGGCCACGCGCTGGACGTGCTGCCGAGGCTCACCGACGGCGCCTACGACCTGGTGTTCGTCGACGGCGCGAAGGCCGAGTACCCGCGCTACCTGGACGAGGGCGTGCGCCTGCTCCGCCCCGGCGGCGTGATCGCGTTCGACAACGTGCTGTGGAACGGCCGCGTCGTGGACCCGGCGAACCGGGACCAGGACACGACGGCCATGCGCGAGGTCGCCCGGTCCGTCCGGGAGGACGACCGGCTCGTGCCCGTGCTGCTGCCCCTCAGCGACGGCCTGCTGGTCGCCGCCAAGAAGCAGAAGTAGACCCGACCCACGCCCGCGAGGCCGACTACAGGCGGCCGAGCCGGAGTCTGCGGAGCAGCGACCAACTACTCGGCCCGGACGTTCTTCCCCAGGACGGTGACCCCGCCCGCGCTGATCGTGTACCGACGGCGGTCCATGGCCTGGTCGACGCCGATCAACGCCCCGTCCGGGACGACGACGTTCTTGTCCAGGATCGCCCGGCGGACGACCGCGCCCTTGCCGATCCGCACGCCCGGCAGCAGCACGCTGCCCTGCACGACGGACCCGACCTCGACGACGACGTCCGAGCTGATCACGGACCCGTGGATGGTGCCGGAGATGATCGAGCCCGGCCCGACCATGGAGTCCTCGGCGCTGCCGCCCGCGATGAACTTGGCCGGGGGCAGCGGCGGGGTGGCGGTGCGGATGGGCCACGCCTGGTTGTAGAGGTTGAACACCGGGCGGACGGACACCAGGTCCATGTGCGCCTCGTAGTAGGCGTCGATGGTCCCCACGTCGCGCCAGTAACCGCGGTCGCGCTCGCTCTCGCCGGGCACGACGTTGTCCGCGAAGTCGTAGACGTGCGCCTTCCCCGCGTCGACCAGCATGGGGATGATGTCGCCGCCCATGTCGTGGTCGGAGTCCGGGTTGGCCGCGTCCGACCGCAGCGCGTCGAGCAGCGCCTCGGTCGTGAAGATGTAGTTGCCCATCGAGGCGAACGTGACCTCGGGGTCGTCCGGCACGTGCGGCGGGTCGGACGGCTTCTCCAGGAACTGGGTGATCAGGCCCGTGGAGTCCGAGTCGATGCAGCCGAACGCCTTGGCCTCGGCCCGCGGCACGCGCATGCCGGCCACGGTCACGCCCGCCCCGCTGTCGACGTGCTGCTCCAGCATCTGGCCGGGGTCCATCCGGTACACGTTGTCCGCGCCGAAGACCGCGATGTGGTCGGGTTTCTCGTCCTGGACGAGGTTCAACGACTGGAAGATCGCGTCGGCCGAACCCGTGTACCAACGCGGACCGAGCCGCTGCTGCGCGGGCACCGGCGTCACGTACTGGCCCAGCACGTTCGAGAGCCGCCACGTCGTCGAGATGTGCTTGTCGAGCGAGTGCGACTTGTACTGCGTCAACACGCAGAGCTTGACCATGCCCGCGTTGACGAGGTTGGACAGCACGAAGTCGACCAAGCGGTAGTTGCCCGCGAACGGCACCGCGGGTTTGGCCCGGTCGGCTGTCAGCGGCCAGAGCCGCTTCCCTTCCCCGCCTGCCAGGACAATTCCGAGTACGTGCGGCTGCCCTTTCACGCCCTGACCCTAACCGTGCGGAAGCAGCGCCACCAACGGTGCGGCAGGGCGGATCTCACGTTTTGCGGTTTCGTTCACCCGGCTGCCCCACTTCCGGGGTTACGGTGAGGCCCGTGCGAGTAGGACTGCTGACACGGGAGTACCCCCCGGAGGTGTACGGCGGAGCCGGAGTCCACGTCGGATTCCTGGTTCCCCGCCTCCGCGGGCTGATCGACGTCGACGTGCACTGCTTCGGCGGTCCACGACCCGACGCCCAGGCCCACGAGACCGCGCCGGGGTTGGCCAACGCGAACGCGGCGCTGCGGACGCTGTCGGTCGACCTGGAGATGGCCGCGGCGGTGGCGGGCGCCGATCTGGTGCACTCGCACACCTGGTACGCGAACATGGCCGGTCACCTGGCGAAGCTGCTGCACGGCGTGCCGCACGTGGTCACCGCGCACTCGCTGGAGCCGCGCCGGCCGTGGAAGGCCGAGCAGCTCGGCGGCGGGTACCGGCTGTCGTCGTGGGTCGAGCGGGTCGCCTACGAGTCGGCGGACGCGGTGATCGCGGTCAGCGCGGGGATGCGGACCGACGTGCTGGACTGCTACCCCGAGCTCGACCCGGCCAGGGTGCACGTGGTGCACAACGGGGTGGACACCGACTTCTACCGCCCGGTGACCGAGGTGGACGAGCTCGTCCGGCACGGCATCGAC
>DATMCA010001091.1:0-2392 GCA_035559015.1 Umezawaea sp.
CCGCTGCTCGCGAGGCGCACCCCAGGACCGAGCATTTCGCGCCGCTCTTCGTCACCCTGGGCGCGGCCTACGCGTCCGGAGGCCTCGACAACAAGAGCGTCATCGAGGGCTTCTGGTTCGGCCTGTCGAAGAGGTCCTGGCAGTTCAACTGATATGTAGCTGTTCCTGTCAAGTGGGCAGGGTGAAGCGGGGTCCTCTCTGGCCGGAGGGGACCCCGCTTCGTCGTTCACGGGGGTGGCGTGCGGAGGCGGCGTGTCAGGCGACGCGCGGTCAGTCTGATATGCGCGGATTGGTTACCGCAGGGCCCTTGTTTCGGCTGGACAGTGCTGGCGTGTCTGAGGTCGAGCGTGCCCCCGGCGGGGTGCTCACAGTTGACTCGCTGATCCTGTCCTCGCGCTGCTGCCGGACGCCACGGGGAGTGTCCGTGAACGGGTCGTGGTGGCTAGTGGCCCATGACGGCCAGGGACCAGCACCAGCCGGCCAGCTCGCGGGCGATGGCGGTATTAGCCACGGTGTGCCGCTTGTTGTGCGCGGTCAGGACGGTCCAGCGGTGGTGCAGGCGCCGGTTGCCGGCGTCGCCGCGGGCCGCGGCTTCAGCCGGCGCCAGAGCCCACCGGTCGCGCATCGTCTTGCCGGCGACGTACCGGGGCTTGTGGTGCCAGGCCGCCTCGATCAGCAGCCGGCGGGCGTGGCTGTTGCCGGTCTTGGTGATCCCGCCCTGGCTGCGGGAGCCGCCGGAGGAGGACTCGGACGGCACCAGCCCGAGGTAGGACCCGATCGAGGCGCCGGTGAGCCGCTGCCAGTCGCCGATCTCCACGGCCAGGGCGAACCCGGTCGTGGTTGAGACTCCGCGCAGACAGCACAACCGCCGGGTCACGGCCGTGAACTCGCTGTCCGCGGCCAGCGCCGCGATGTCGGCGTCGAGCCGGTCCCGACGAGCCAGGGTGTGCACGACCGCGTCGTAGGCGTCGTCGAACGCCGCCAGCGTGCCACCACTGCCGGGTAGCAGGTGCTCCTTGCGGGTCCGGCGCAGCCACGCGTCGTGCTTGCCGGTCCAGGCGTCGCCGCCGTCGTAGACGAACCCGTGCCGCAGCAGCAGCTTGGACAGCCGGTGTCGCCCGCTCATCAGTGTCATCCGGGCGTCTTCGCGGGCCCGGACCAGGTCCCGCGCCGACTCCTGCTGCGGCGTGGGGACCGACACGGCGACGATGTCGTCGTTACGGGCCAGCCGCGCCAGCAGCAGCGCGTCCCGCCGGTCGGTCTTGACCCGGTCCCCGACCGGGCGCAGCAATTTGCTTGGAGCCGCGACCTGGCAGGCGTGCCCGGCCGCCAGCAGCGCCCGCGCCAGCCCGTACCCGGTTGGGCCCGCCTCGTAAGTCACCCTGACCGGGCCGTGGTCGACGGCGAGCTCATCAACGAACGCGACGACCTGATCGGTGACCGGCGAAACCGTCCGCTCGATCAGTTCGCCGGACTCGGTGTCGATCGCCGCGGCCCGCACCGATCGTGCGTGAACATCCAGCCCAACACTCGTACGCTCTATGAACACCGGGGCCTCCTATGCATGTCGGCACCGGCCAGCCACTCTGGTCGGTGATCCACGAATCACTGCATACGCGAGGCCCCGGCCTCAAGACCCAGACACCCCACGACCCTCATAGGGTCTGAGCCCACTCGACGCAGGCGTGGTCGGTCGTCCTCCGACAATCGGGCCGCGGCGCTGTTGTCGACGCGCTGTCGGCGGGAACCCCACCGACGTCCCAGCCCCGGCGGGATTGTCGGAGGTGCGCGCCCGCTCGGCCCCACGCGCCCGCTCAGTCCCAGCCTGCCGCGTCCCCGTCGAGGGTCACGGTCGTCAGCGGCGGGTGCCCCAGTTCCACTGCGGCGTGGTCAGCAGTCCCTGACCCTCGACGAACGTCTCGCCGATGTCCTTGACGAGGGTGACGCGCCGCGCCGGAGAACCCAGTCCCACCTCGGCACCCTCGTCGTCCACGCCGTCGGTGACACCGAGCTCCCGGATCAGCGCCTCTGAGTGCGACACGACCATGACCTGGCTGCGCTCGGCGGCCGTCCGGATCAGGCGGGCGAGCGGCGGCAGGAGATCCGGGTGCAGTGAGGTCTCCGGCTCGTTGAGGACCAGGAGCGGCGGCGGGTCGACGGTGAGGAGTGCGGCGACGAGGCACAGGTAGCGCAGCGTGCCGTCGGACAGCTCGGCCGCCGAGAGCGGGCGCAGCATGCCGGGCTGGTGCAGATGCACGTCGAACCGCCCGTCGACGACGGGCACGTCGAGGATGGCGCCGTCGAAGGCGTCCGCGATCGCACTGTCCAACACCGACCGGCCGTCCTCCCGAATGGTCTGCAGGGCAGCAGCCAGATCGGAGCCGTCATCTGC
>DATMCA010001092.1:0-4948 GCA_035559015.1 Umezawaea sp.
GGGTGGTGGAGATCGGTCACGCGCGGCAGCGGTGTGTGTTGGCGGCGCTGCTGGTGGAGGCGAACCGGGTCGTCACGACGGAGCAACTGCTGGGCCGCGTGTGGGCGGATCGGTTGCCCTACAAGGCACGGTCGGTGGCGAGCAACTACGTGTCGCGGCTACGACGGGTGCTGAGGCCGGCTGGTGATGTCGCGGTCGTGCGGCGGGGCGGTGGGTACGTGCTGGAGGTGGATCCGGAGGCGGTGGACCTGCATCGGTTCCGCCGACTCGTGGAGCAGGCACGTGGGCGGGAGGACGCGCAGGTGCTGGCGTTGCTGGAGGCGGCGGCGGAACTGTGGCGGGGTGAGCCGTTCGCCGGTCTGGACGCCCCGTGGCTGGATGCTGTGCGCACCGGCCTCGAGCGGGAGCGCGTCGCCGCCCGGCTCAACCGCGTCGACGTCGCGTTGCGCTGCGGCCGGCACACCGAACTGCTGCCCGAACTATCTGCGCTGGCGGACCACGATGCCTTGGACGAACGCGTCGCCGCCCAGTTCATGCTGGCCCTGTACCGCGCCGGACGCAGCGCCGACGCGCTGGCCCACTACCGGCAACTGCGCGTCCGGCTGGTCGAGCATCTAGGCACCGAGCCCGGCACTGCGCTACAGGACCTGCACCAGCGCATCCTCGACACCGACCCCGCCCTCACCTCGCCCTCGGCGGCAATCACGGGCGGGACAGCCGTGAGGGTGGAACAGCCGGTGCCCCGGCAGTTGCCCGCGCCACCACGGTGGTTCACCGGCCGCGGCACCGAACTGACCCGCCTGGATCTGGCATTGACCGCTGAACCGGATGAGGGCACGCACCCGTCTGAGACCGGTACGGGGACACGATCCGCCGCCACAGTGGTCATCTCGGCGATCGGCGGGGCCGGTGGAATCGGCAAGACCTGGCTGGCCCTGACCTGGGCGCACCAGCATGCCGAGCAGTTCCCTGACGGGCAACTGTTCGTGGACCTGCGCGGTTTCAACCCCGCCGAACAACCCGTCGCGCCCGACGCCGCGCTGTTCGGGTTCCTCACCGCACTGGGCGTCGCCCCGGCCCGCATCCCTAGAGACCTGGACGCCACAGCAGCGCTGTACCGGAGCCTGGTCGCCAGCAAGCGGATGCTGGTGGTGTTGGACAACGCCGCCACCGCCGAGCAGGTGATCCCGCTGCTGCCGGGCAGTCCGGCTTGCACCGTGCTGGTCACCGGCCGCACCAGGCTCGCCTCCTTGATCGACCGGTACGGCGCCTGCCACCTCACCCTGGACGTACTCTCCCGGCAGGAAGGCTGCGCCCTGCTGACCGCTCGCCTGGGCACCGACCGCGTCGCCGCCGAACCCGATGCCGTCGACGAGCTGGTCGAGCTGTGCGGCGGCTACCCGCTCGCGCTGTCGATCACCGCCCGCCACGCCGCCACCTGTTCCGCCATCCCGCTGGCCGAGGTCGCCGCCGAGTTGCGCGAACTGGGCCTGGAGATGCTCAACCACGACACCGATCCCTCCGCCAGCCTGCCCGCCGTGTTGTCCTGGTCCCTGCGCCGGCTCACCGACGAACAGCGCACCGTGTTCGGGCTGCTGGGCATCACTCCTGGCCCCGACACCACCCTGCCCGCCGTGGTCGCCCTCACCGGCCTGTCCCTGGCCCGCGTACGCAAAGCGATGTCGGCGCTGGAGGAGGCGTCCCTGCTCGAAAGGCTGCCGCGTGGTCGATACGCGATGCACGACCTGATCCGTACCTATGCCGCCACCACCGCTCACGACCTGTCCGACGACGTACGGGACGCTGCCCTGGTGCGGGTGACGGACTTCCACCTGCACACCGCCCACACCGCCGACCGCCTTTGGGATCCTCACCGTCCACTCATACGCCTCGATCCGCCCGCGCCCGGCGTCCGCCCGTACCCGCTGCCTGACGTCGCGGCCGCGACGGCCTGGCTGGAGGCCGAGCACGCCACCCTCCTGGCCACCCAGCGCGCCGCGGTCGCACTGGGCCGACACCTCGTCGTCTGGCAACTCGCCTGGACGCTGGACACCCTCCACACCCGGCGCGGCCACGCGCGCGACGCATTCGCCGTGTGGCGGGCCGCGGCTGACGCTGCCGCCCACCTGCCCGATTTCTCCACCCGTAGCCGCGCCCACCGACTCTTCGGGCGCGCTTGTTCAAGGCTGGGCTTGCACGAGGAAGCTATCAAATACCTGGAGCAGGCCCTCGCTCTGACGGTGCGCCACCACGACCGCACCCAACAGGCGTACACCCACCGAGCGCTCGCGGCCGCCTGGGAACGACAGGGGGACGACCGGCGAGCGTTGGACCACGCCCGACACGCCCTCGAACTCCACCGCACTCTTGACCAGCCGGTAGGGGAAGCCGACGCGCTCAACGCGATGGGCTGGTGCGCCTCACGCCTTGGCCAATTGGACGTCGCCCGTGACCACTGCCTTGCCGCCCTCACCCTGCACCGGCGCCACCACTACCGCGACGGTGAAGCGGCAACCCTGGACAGCCTAGGGCTCATCGCCCACCGCACCGGCGACCACCCGCAGGCCGTGGACCACTACCACCAAGCTCTCGTCCTGTACCGCACCCTCGGCTACGCCTCTCAGGTAGCGAACACCCTCGACAACCTCGGCCACCCCCACGTCGCCATAGGACAACACGACCAGGCTCGCAAGATCTGGCAGGAGGCGCTGGAGTTGTATCGGGAACAAGGCCGCGACGATGACGCCACCCGCGTGCAACGGCAACTCGAACACCTTCCTGAGGCACCGGAGTCGAACAGGAGGTCGGACGCGGGCGAAACCGCGTAGGACACGTGAAGACCGGCATGCCGCGTCGTGTTTCGTCGATCCCAGGACCTCTACCTGCTCGTGCTCGGCGGGCAGTACGGCCGCTGCCTGGGCGGTGAACGTGGCGTGCACCACCGGACAGGACTGGCCCACACTGGCGGCGACCTTGGAGACGAGCCGCTTGGCCGTGGCAACCGCCGTTCCTGCTGCCTGCCGCAATCGCGTGGTCAGCCGGGTCCCGTCAGGGACGAGTGGTACCGCCTCGGCGAACGTCCTCTTCGGACAGTCGAGAGACTCGCAGCGCCACTGCGCTCGGCCAGTTCCTCCCAGTCACAGCGGTGTGACCACGACGCCGTACCCAGAAGGTCGACCCGATCGGGTCCGCCCGCATTCACCGCGCCATCCAAGTCGGCAGCGTGCCTCGCCCGGTGTACCGACGCGCTCTATCCACCGGACATCACTCGATCATGTGACAACTACGTCTGCACCGGAGCCAGGTGACAAGTACGACCTGTATCCGGTGACAAGCACCGCTGGAACCTGCGAAAGAACGCCAGTTCACGATGACTCGCGGGTGACAACTGTCGCTGGTAGTCACACCAGGGCGAACCGGACGGCGGCCCGGCCCACCCCGCCCAGGCACCCGTTGACGAAGACCGCCTGCCCGGGCCGGACAGCCGCCGTGGCCTGGTAGGCGGTCACGCCCACGGTCGGCAGCGCGGCGGCCCGCTCGTACGAGAGGTCCACCGGTTTGAGCGCGACCCCCTTCTCCGGGGCCGTCACCATCTCGGCGAACGCCCCCGCCTGCCGGAACCGGGCCACGCCGAGCACCGCGTCGCCCACCTTCAGGCGGGTGACGCCGGCGCCGACCGCCTCGACGACTCCGGCGAAGTCGTGCCCCATCGCTCGTGGGAAGGAGCGACCGGTCATCAGCTTCATCTCGCCGTTGCGCATCTTCCAGTCCAGCGGGTTGGAAGCCGCCGCCCGGACGCGGACGAGAACCTCGTCCGCGCCTGGGCGTGGTGGCTCGAACTCCGCCAGCCGCATCACCTCCGGGCCGCCGTAGCGGTCGTACTGGAGGCGCTTCACGAGGCGTATTCGTCCGAGATCTCGGTGGCGTAGTTCTTCCACAGCGGTTCCATGGTCTCGGCGTTGACCGGCTGCCCGGAATCGATCATGGCCTTGAAGTCGCGGAAGTACTGCACGTACAGGTCCGGCGTGAACGTGTTCAGCATGACCGCGTTCACGTCGCCGACGTTGGCGAACGTGTGCGGCGCCCCGGTCGGCACGATGACCCAGGTGCCCGGCCCGGCGTCGTAGTGGTCCTCGCCGACGGTGAACCGGAACGTTCCCGCCAGCACGTAGAAGCCCTCGTCGTGCTGGGCGTGGCGGTGCTGCAACGGGCTCGGGGTGCCCGGTGGAATGGTGACCTCGGCGAACCCCAGCCGGTGGTCCGTGTGCTCGCCGTTCTCCAGGATCCGGATCCGCTGCGCCCCGCTGCCGAGGATCTCGCCCTCACCAGGGCGGACGATGTTCACCTTCGCCACGATTTTCCCATCTATTGACGATCTTGGTGACCACCATCCTGTTCCGGACCGGCTGTGCGCGTCTTGGTCGCCCGTGCACGGTTGCTGGTCACCAGTGCACGGGCGTTGTAGCCGTACGTCGTCTTGAAGAGCTTGCTGAAGTGGGTGGGATCGGAGAATCCCCACCGGGCGGCCACGGCGGTGACCGTCCGTCCGCTTCCGGACAGCTCGGCCCGGCAGCGCTCAAGGCGGCGACGGCGGATCAGGGCCGCGACGGTGAGCGGCTGATCCTCGAACAGCTTGTGCAGCCGGCGCACGGAGATGTGGTGGGCGGCGGCGATGCCGGGCGGGGACAGATCGGGATCGGCCAGCCGGGCCTCGATGTAGCCGGCGATCCGGTCCCGCAGCCGCTCGTCCGGGACCGGTTGCCCGTCGCCCAGCCGGGCCTCCAACGCGACCGCGATCAGCTCGACGACGGCCGCCGCCGACCTCAGCGCCTCCGCCTCGCGGAACCCGGTCGAAGACCACGCCGACTCCCGAGCCAGCACGGAGACGAGAGCACCCGGACCGTGACTGCCGTCGATGCGCACGCCGACGAGCCGGTCGATCCGCGCG